>NZ_JBNHEP010000237.1:11437-19997 GCF_050015995.1 Dapis brunnea BLCC-M229
TTAGAACCTGGTGAAGCAGATACAGGTAACGACTTTGTGGATGTATTACCTGATGGTTCGATTTCCGGTAATGTCAGCGATGAGGATGGCAACCCACTAGAAAATGTCACTATCCAATTGTTGGATTCTAATAGCACCCCTGTAGCGACAACAACTACAAATGGAGATGGTAACTACACCTTCACAGATGTAGAACCAGGGAACTACAGCGTCCAAGAAACCAACCTACCTGATTATGAAAATGTATCTGAGGTAGATGGTGAATTTGACGGTGGTGATGACACAGATGGTGGTAACAACGGTATTCCTGACAACATCCCAGTTATCTTAGAACCTGGTGAAGCAGATACAGGTAACGACTTTGTGGATGTATTACCTGATGCTGGTATCGATATTGAGAAGTTCACCAACGGAGTAGATGCTGACACCATAGAGGAAGCAGTAGAAATTTCTCCTGGTAAGAAAGTTACTTGGACTTATGAAGTCACCAACACTGGTGATGTATCCTTCAAGAAAAATGAAATTCAAGTTCATGACGACATAGAAGGCGAAATCACCAATATCGTTGAGAAAAAAGGTGGAAATAATAATAACAAATTAGAACCTGGTGAGACCTGGATTTACCAAAAGACAGGAACAGCTCAAGACTTAAGCACTACTACCAGTTCCCAAGACATCACCTTCCATCTCACAGGTAATAGTTCCACAACTGGTCATTATGGAAATGTCCGTACCTTTACTCAAGATGGTGTTTCCGTAGATGTCAGTGCATTTAGCAGTAACAAGCACGGTGGCAACTGGAAAACAGCTTACCTTGGAGCTTACGGTGGTGGCTTAGGTGTTACCAACCGGAAGGAAAGCGGTCACAATCACCTAGTAGATAATGATACTAGCAACGATTATGTCCTCTTTGAATTTGACCAACAAGTAACTGTAGATCGCGCATTCCTTAATTATGTCAAGCATGATAGCGATATCACAGTCTGGATAGGCGAGCGCAATGGAGATATCACACATTTGAACAGCGATATCTTAAATGGCTTCACCAAGGAAAATAACAATGGTGGTAAGCACGATCGCTGGGCTAACTTTAATGCTGATGAGTTAACAGGTGATACCATTGTTATTTCTGCACGTCAAAATCAGCACAATGATGCCTTCAAGTTGAAAAAACTGGATATTTCTGTACCGGGTGAAACAACCATTGGTAATTACGTCAACATCGGAACTGTCACTGCTGGTTCTGTAAGTGATGAAGACCAAAGTGGTTACACTAATCCTGAAGGCGAACCCGAACCTCAAAATCCTGGTATCGATATTGAGAAGTTCACCAACGGAGTAGATGCTGACACCATAGAGGAAGCAGTAGAAATTTCTCCTGGTAAGAAAGTTACTTGGACTTATGAAGTCACCAACACTGGTGATGTATCCTTCAAGAAAAATGAAATTCAAGTTCATGACGACATAGAAGGCGAAATCACCAATATCGTTGAGAAAAAAGGTGGAAATAATAATAACAAATTAGAACCTGGTGAGACCTGGATTTACCAAAAGACAGGAACAGCTCAAGACTTAAGCACTACTACCAGTTCCCAAGACATCACCTTCCATCTCACAGGTAATAGTTCCACAACTGGTCATTATGGAAATGTCCGTACCTTTACTCAAGATGGTGTTTCCGTAGATGTCAGTGCATTTAGCAGTAACAAGCACGGTGGCAACTGGAAAACAGCTTACCTTGGAGCTTACGGTGGTGGCTTAGGTGTTACCAACCGGAAGGAAAGCGGTCACAATCACCTAGTAGATAATGATACTAGCAACGATTATGTCCTCTTTGAATTTGACCAACAAGTAACTGTAGATCGCGCATTCCTTAATTATGTCAAGCATGATAGCGATATCACAGTCTGGATAGGCGAGCGCAATGGAGATATCACACATTTGAACAGCGATATCTTAAATGGCTTCACCAAGGAAAATAACAATGGTGGTAAGCACGATCGCTGGGCTAACTTTAATGCTGATGAGTTAACAGGTGATACCATTGTTATTTCTGCACGTCAAAATCAGCACAATGATGCCTTCAAGTTGAAAAAACTGGATATTTCTGTACCGGGTGAAACAACCATTGGTAATTACGTCAACATCGGAACTGTCACTGCTGGTTCTGTAAGTGATGAAGACCAAAGTGGTTACACTAATCCTGGTCAAAATTCTTTACTATTCAGTTTAAAAGACCACAAAACTCTAGATGGAATTAGTTTTAAACCAGAAGACATCGTTGAATATAATCTAGCCGATCAGAGTTTCACTAAGTTCTTTGATGGTTCAGATGTTGGCATTGATCATTTTAATATTGATGCCTTTGAGGTAATCAGCGACAATGAAATTCTACTTTCATTCAAGTCTGCTCAAGATATAGGTGGCATCCATGTAGATGATTCTGACATTGTTAAATTCACTGCCACATCACTTGGAGAAAACACCGCTGGTTCTTTCGATTTATACTTCGATGGTTCAGATGTTGGCTTATCTAAAGGTAGTGAAAATATTGATGGTCTGAGTGTCGATCCTGTTACTGGAGACCTTCTAATTTCTACTCAAGGAAACGTTAAAGTTCCAGGAGTTAATAGCAAAGATGAAGATATACTGCGTTTTAAGCCTGATAGTTTAGGCAGTCACACCAGCGGAAGTTGGTCTGTCGAATTTGATGGCAGTGATGTAGGACTTAGTGACAACAGTGAAGATGTTGATGCTATTGGTCTTAAAGGAGAGCAAATCCTCCTATCCACAACAGGCAACTTTTCTGTAACTGGTCTATCTGGTAACAAGCAAGATGTGTTTGCTTTCAATCCTAATACTCTCGGTACTTCAACATCAGGTACATTTGAGGAATTATTTACTGAATTGAACAACAATGACATCTCTGGTGTTCATTTTCTCGGATAGATTCTTGAGATATTGACCTTAGTAAATTTAGCTCTCTAAGCTAAATCAATTCTTGAATTAATTTAAGAGTTTCACAGGAATTATGCCTGTGAAACTCTTTTTTGATAGCAGTTTTCAGCTCGAAAATTATATTAAATCCAGCAGTATTCGGTACAATTCAATAAAGACATTATAAAATGAGGAATAAAACAATATAATTAGGGACGAAGTAGATTTTAGTTGAAACTCAAATAATATCACCTCAACATTTACTTTTAAACTCGCCCCTATAACTCAAATATCTCAGCTAAATATTCTAATACCATTTTCAGAAAATATTGTTACAGTCACGACACAGGGAACACTTAACTGGGAACAGGGAAATAAAAACATAATAAATAAATAAAAGGTTGATTTTTAAGAATTTATGGGATTTATCAATTTTTGATTGTAGGAATAAATCACATACTTAAGATGTAACAGCCTTTTTTGAATTTGGTATAAGTTTATAGATAATTGAAAATTAACTACAGTCAATTTCATCTAATATTTCTAGATATTGCCACTACAATAGACCACTCCGGAAAAGAGGGAACAGAGAGAAGTAATATCATGTCCGGTTGAACAGTTATAATTAAAGTTTGTAGTAGGGTTTGAGCAAAAAGTATGTATCGGGCTGAGAGCCCTACTACAAACCATATACTTTTTTTGATCACTGATTATCCGGACATGATATAATTGATAATTTATGGATAAGAATTGATTCTATTTTGAATTTTCACGCCTATGTCTAATTACTACTCTAAATACTTACACTCCTGACTTTTCAATATAACTATCAATTAAAGTAGATAATGCCTGTTGAGCATAGTTAGCACCTCCAGAAAATCCTTCAATAGTAGCCATCAAACTTGCTCCTCCAATCAGAAGTAAATATTGTTGAGAAAATGATTCTGAATCTTTTACTCCTGCTTGTTCAGCTAATTCCTTAATCTGTATCCGAATAGACTCTCTAACTCCTACTGATACATCATGAGCAGGATGAGAAGCATCGGCTATTTCTAGTACAGCATTGATAAAAGGGCAACCACGAAAATCTGGACTTGCATACCACTCTCGCAATACATCAAAAGTTGCTAGTAATCTCTCCTTAGCAGTATTACCGCGATCGCGCACCGCCGTTTCAAACCAACTTAACCATTCTTTGGCCCGGTGTTTCATTACTGCTTCTATTAGTTCGTCTTTTGAGGTGAAATGCCGATAAAGAGTTCTTTTGGCCACACGGAAAAAGTTCGGGAGTTTGGTAGCCCCGTCTTTTTAAAGCGGGGCGGAAAAACGACTCGGCGACTTTAGTCGCCGTGATGAGGGTCATTAATGTATTCCAAAATCTTAGTGGTGCTGACTTTTCCGGTAGTATCGTAAAAATAACTATGAGTCCACAAACTAGGGAGCTTGCATAGCTCTGGAAACTCTTGTCGCAACAATCTGGATGACCTACCTTTTAAAGCTTTGACTATTTTGTGAATCGCTACGTCAGAGCCATGTTCTACTAAGATATGAACGTGGTCTGGTGCTATTTCTAACCCTTTAATTAACCAGCCTTTTTCTGTAGCCACTTCTGATAAGATAGCTGCCAATCTTATTTTAATTTGGCCCACTAAGACTTTTTTGCGGCGTTTGGGAATCCAGACTAAGTGGACATGGGCTAAACCTATAGAATGGTTGGCATGACGGTATATTTTCTGCTGGTCTTTCATGTTGATGGGTTGACATTTATCGACAACTTGATGATAATAGAGGGATGAGCAAAAAAACAAAAAACATAGGGTGTCAACAAATTCTACTGTATGCCGACAAAAACCTATTAGCCATCCTAGAATATTTGTGTGGCGAAGCTAACAAAGTGTTTAACTGTTCCGTTTATTACGCCCGACAAGTTTTTTTTAAGGAAAATCGATGGGTCACTCAAGGGGAACTTTGCACGGAGATGAAATGGAACAGACATTTTAACGCAATGTATGCTTCTAGTGCCCAACAAATATGCAACGGGGTCATCGAATCTTTCAAAAGTTTTAAACAATTATCGAAACTATTTGTCAGGGGTAAATTAGTTAACAAGCCAAAACCACCTAACTATCGAAAACCGGGTTTATTTACTGTTACTTATCCTAAAATATGGCTCAAACTTACTGACAAAGGGATTAGAGTTCCATTAGGACGCAAGGTTAAAGCATGGTTTGGATTAGATAATTTCTATATTCCAATGGCTAGTAACCTGGAGTGGAACTCAATTAAAGAGATTAGGATTTTACCTCGTCACGGCTGTTTTTATGTCGAGTTTGTCTATGAAATCAAGCTTCAACCAATTAAACTAGACCCCAACCAAGCACTCTCTATTGACCACGGTTTAGACAACTGGTTAACTTGTGTGGATACTCTAGGGCACAGCTTTATTGTTAATGGCAAACATTTGAAATCTAAAAACCAGTGGTACAACAAACGAATAGCTGTTCTCAAGGAAAATAAACCACAAGGTTTCTGGTCTAAAAGATTAGCTCGCATCACTGAAAAGCGCAATCGTCAGATGCGTGATGCTGTTAACAAAACAGCGCGATTAATCATCAACCATTGCCTTAAACATGGAATCGGTACAATCGTTTTTGGATGGAACAAGGGTCAAAAACAATCAATTGATTTAGGGACGAAAACGAATCAAAAGTTTGTACAAATCCCTACGGCAAGGCTCAAAAAAAGAATCGAAGAACTTGGTGATTTATATGGGCTTCAATTTTTAGAAACTGAAGAGTCTTATACCTCGAAAGCTAGTTTCTTAGATGATGATCTTCTCCCAACCTACGGTGAAAAACCCGACAACTGGGAACCATCAGGAAAACGGATTCAACGAGGTTTATATCGTTCTGCTGCGGGCTATTTAATTAATGCTGATTGCAATGGTGCAGCAAATATTTTAAGAAAAGTATCTGGAAGGCTTAACTTGAACTTAAGTCAACTAAGTAGAGGCGCATTGACAACGCCTTTAAGAGTTCGATTTTGGACTTCTTAAGAATCCCCGTCTCTTTAGAGCGGGGAGTGTCAATAATCATATTGCTAAAACACCTTTAGATCGTCAATTTAAACCTAACATTTGGTTAAAACCAGATACAAATTCATTAATGGAAATTGATAATGGATAATTGATAATTGATAATTAGGGCTTGCTGATTAAATCTCAAAGCATTTACAAATGAAGGTTTTAGCCTTTTTAGCTCGGTAAAAAGTACTAGGTTTTCAGCTCTTAATGCTTAAAAAGTTAGTATTTTAGGTGCATAGTTGGACAAAAAAATTACTCCCCTACTCCCCTACTCCCCTGCTCCCCTACTCCTTAAAAAAGACTTTTTCAGCAAACCCTAAATATTCCAAGTTTATAGATAACTTAAAAATTAACTACGGTCAATTTCTGCCAAAATTTCATCTAAGATTTCTTGAGCACCTTGTTCTCTCAACTTTCTCGCTAATTCAAGACCTATTTGTTCTGCCTCAGCAGTAGCACCAGTCACAACATCCTTAACCAATTTCTTACCATCTAAACTAGCAACTAAACCAGTCAAAGTCAGTTGCTCCCCTTCTATTTGAGTATTAACACCAATGGGAACTTGACAACCTCCTTCCAACTCTCTCAAAAAAGCACGTTCGGCATAACATCTATGAGCAGTTGCAGTATGTTCCAGACTCTTCAATAAATCCAAAATATCAGTATCTCCAGCACGACATTCTATTCCTAAAGCACCTTGCCCAACTGCATGAAGAGATACTTCTGGGGGTATAACTTGATGAATGCGATCGCCCATACCTAATCTATGCAAACCAGCAAAAGCCAAAATAATGGCATCATACTCTCCAGCATCCAATTTTGCCAGTCTAGTATTGAGATTACCACGAACATCTTTAAATTCCAAGTGGGGGTAATGATGACGGAGTTGTGCCAAACGTCTCAGAGAGGACGTACCAATAACAGCACCTTCTGGCAAAGTCTCAAGTTGTTTATCCTTGAACTTTTCATGCACTACCAAAGCATCTGCTGGGTTTTCCCGTTCGGTAACGCAACCCAACATCAAACCTTCTGGTAAGTTAGTCGGTAAGTCTTTGAGAGAATGAACTGCCAAGTCAGTTTTCTTTTCCAGCATTCCTACCTCCAGTTCTTTGGTGAAAAGTCCCTTATCCCCAATTTTTGCTAGGGGCACATCTAGAATTTTGTCCCCTTGGGTAGACATAGTTTCGACTTCAAATGTGATGTCTGGGAAATGTTTCTGGAGTTCTTCTTGCACCCAGTAGGTTTGAACTAAGGCAAGTTGGCTTTTGCGGGAACCGATCCGAACGGTACGAGTAGAGGCAGATACTGTCATTTTTTCTATTGAAATTAATAAATTTGGTCATTCTTTCTAGACTACCCTAAAAGGGGGCCTAAATTTTTTGAAGTCAAAAGTCAGAAGTTAGAAGTCAGAAGTTAGAAGTTAGATATTTTTAGCTAAAAAATGCAGAAATGTTTATAGTGCAGGCATCTTGCCCGCGATAGGTTTACCTCACCAAGATCAAATGATGAAATCTGGTGTATTTTTAGCTAAAAAACACAGATAAAAATTTTAGGGGATTATTTCATACAATTAAGTGTGAAATTATTTATGACATATTTACAGTGAATTGGTAGAAGAAGATGAGTCAAGAAGAAGCAGAAGTTCTGGAAAAAATTGCTCAAGTTATAGAAAGTTTGCCTAGTGAAAGTTTGTTGACAAAATGTTGGACTGAGGAGCAAAAAGACGAATGGCAAAAAGCAAGAAATACTCAAGTTGATTTAGCTGAATGTTGGAGGGCTAAGTTTATATATCAGCAAGGAGACCCAATTGCAGAAGCTTTGGATAAAAAAGAAATTATTCAACATATTAAAAATTCCTCTACCCCACAGATAAAGGCATTAAGTTGGAATAGTCAAAGTTAACATCCAACAAAAATAGAGAGAAAAAAATGTTTAGTTCTAATACTCCAAAATATGAACTATTCCAACCTAAAACTTATCTGAAATAACAATGGAAAAATCTTAGACAATATGGAATAAAACTGTAAATGAGCACGAATTATAATATTTTACCAAATTCATGCAATTAAAAATATGCGTCAGTTATATCAAAATTATCAAAGCGAAATTCAGAAACTTCAAGAACAAGTTGGTAATTTAAAGATGGTTATCCGCAGTAAAGATGAAAAAATTCAAGAATTAGAATGGTTAGCACATCCTGAATCTCCAGATGCAGATGCTATTTGTAACTGGTTATCTTAATTTTAATCCAAATATTTAATAACTGTGACTGTAAAAGTCATGGTTATTAAACTTTTTGTAATTAGACAATATAGAATAGTCTTTACCGAAAAATTAAGGTATAAAGCCTCTCCATTCATGGAGAAAAAGCGGTCGGAAAGCGCAGCATGACCTAGGATGGGATGCTGAGAAAACCTAGCCATATCCAATCGACCAAGACAAGAAAAAAATTCCTTTTAACCGAATCCTCTTCTTTATAAGAAGAGTTCATTAATGGATAATGGATAATTGATAATTACCTCGGGTTTTAACCGAGAGGAT
>NZ_JBNHEP010000238.1:0-17897 GCF_050015995.1 Dapis brunnea BLCC-M229
ATTTTCCAATCTCCCTATCAATCTTTAGACCTCTCCAGAAAAGAGGGAGTAGGAAGTAGGGAGTAGGGGGAAAGAATTGATAATTTTTGCGTATGGAATTGATTGGATTTTTGATTATCACCAGATGTCTTTTGGTAGCAAACATTAACGTATTTAATATAATAATCCTGGACTAAGGAGAGGCTTTATACATTAATTTTTCGGTAAACATTCAGGTAGATCACCTTTCCTACGGAATGCTACGCAAACAGCTTTTCTTTGGTAATATGAAATAGAAAAAATTGTGCTAGTTACGAATTTTCCAATCTCCCTATCAATCTTTAGACCTCTCCAGAAAAGAGGGAGTAGGAAGTAGGGAGTAGGGGGAAAGAATTGATAATTTTTGCGTATGGAATTGATTGGATTTTTGATTATCACCAGATGTCTTTTGGTAGCAAACATTAACGTATTTAATATAATAATCCTGGACTAAGTAATTAATGAAGAAGATTATCTAATAATAGCTGAAGGCTCAATGCTGACAAAATTAGTTATCTACTATGCTATTTGAAAAACTTTCTGTCTAATAGGAATCTGAATAATGAATTCTGCTCCCTTTCCAAGCTGAGAATTACATAATAACTTTCCGCCATGTTTTTCCACAACAATTTGATAACTAATGGATAGCCCTAACCCAGTTCCTTTATCTGAAGATTTAGTTGTAAAGAAGGAATCGAATAGTTTTTTCTTAACCTCTTCAGTCATACCAAAACCATTATCTGCAATAGAAATTACCACCCACTCCTTATTTAAAACTTTAGTACAAATTTTAATTTTATTCGGATTTTTCCTAACTTTTATTGGTGTGGGTTGATTCTTAGATTCATCCAGCGAGTCAATAGCATTACTCAAAATGTTCATTAATACTTGGTGCAGTTGACCAGCACAAAAATCTACTAATGGTAATTCTTGATATTCTTTAATAATTTTGATTTTTGGAGAAGAAGTTTTGGCTTGAATACGGTTATCTAAAAGCATCAACGTACTATCAATTGCTTCATGGATATCAACTGGTTTAATTTCTGGTTTTTCAAACCGAGAAAAATTACGCATTGACTTAACTATTTGATAAATCCTTTCTGTTCCTATCTTCATGGAGCCAATAATTCCATCAAGGTCTTTCTTGACAAAATCAAGGTCAATTTCTGCTATTTTATTTTGAATTTCTGCTGTAGGATGAGGATATTGCTGGTGATATATTTCTAGCAATTCTAGTATGTCTTGAATATACTCTTGAGCTGGAGTAATATTTCCATGAATAAAGTGAATAGGGTTGTTAATTTCATGGGCGACACCAGCTACCATTTGTCCTAAGCTAGACATTTTTTCTGTGTGCAGTAATTGAGCATGAGTCGTTTGAAGTTTTTCTAGGGTTGTTTGCTGTTCGGCGAGGGCTTTTTCTAAACGTTCAGATTGAATTAATGTGGATTTCTCTGATACATCTAATAAATGATTTAATGCAGCATTTTCTGATTGAAGCTGTTCAATAATTTTATCTTTATTTCTTTCTTCCTTATGACTAATTTTTTCAGTTTGGCAATCGGAAAAAATTTGACTTTGTTCAAAGGGCAAAAGAGTCATTTTTACAGCTAATGCTAATGGTTTTAATAAATCAATTGTTTCTCTTGGTACTTTAACTCGCAAAAACATTAAAACTACAAACATATTTCCTGAAGGTAATAAACCTCCAAATCCGATTACAGATTTAATATTAAAAGGAATTACAAATGATTCTTGCGCTGGAATATAAGGGCTACCTAAAGCATCAGCTACATAGAAGACATTGTACATTTTTTGTTCTAAGTCAGCCAATAAATTTGGGTCTGCTTCTAACACTTGACCAGGATCTAATCCTAATTGTTGGATTAGCCTTGATATCATCGGAATTTTAGCGATCGCTTCTTTATTTGCTAAGGGAATTGCTTTATGTCCAGATGATTTTTGTCGTAAGTTCCATTCTGATTTTTCTCCGGCAGTAGCCAGTAAAGTTAAGCATTTTAGATTAGGATTTACTGGTTGATTATTTAATATTTTACAAGCATATTCTTGCAGTTCAGAAGTTAGTTTTTCATATGGAATAGTTTGAAACATACGGATTAACACACAGGATTTTTCCTGAGTATTTTTACTAACTAAATTCTCGTAAAAATACTTAATAACTCTGTTACTTACCTCTTCTGTACTATTAGTATTTTTGCCGATATGACGTAAAATTAGCCCACATTCTGACATATCTCTGAGACTAAATTGAGTTAGATCATACATTTTATTTTCTGATTTTCAGGAATTTATTATTTAAGTTTAACATAAGAATATAGCAGTCCTAAATTATTGGTAATAATTTGATAGTTTCCTGTTCCCTGTTCCCTATTCATAGCAAGCTTGAAAACAGAATGTTACAAATAATAAAATGGAAATACTTTAAGCATGATGTCTGTTTGACTACAAAGAAAGTCTTACCCTACTAAAAAATATTGAGAGATTATTTTTCCTAAATCCTGACTTATGCCAATTTGATAAATGTTTATTACTAATGGTACATAAGTTGCATGTAACGTCCCTACTGAAGAGGGAAGAATGAAGAATGAGTAAATGGTGAAAAAAAAGAGGAAAATGATAGAAAAAATTTATAAAATGAATTGGAAAAGCTATTTTTAAACATCTACGATCGAGATGTAAATTTTTGTAGGATTCTTTTTTAAAAATGGTATTATAAGTATTTGTAGCAAACATTTATCAAACTGGTTTAATACAAATAAAAACAAAGAATTAGACAACAAATAAAGCTTTAAATTTTAGATATAATAAAGAGATTTTGTGGTAGTAAAAGCTAACTATATCTATTATTTATCGCCTGTTTTTATAGATATGTTTAATAGTCAAATAAAAATTTATAATCATAGTATTAAGAATCAGATAGTCAAATATAACGATTAATTATAAGTAGGAATAAATCCTCAATTTTATCCTTATACTAAGGGATTAACAGTCTATTTATCTGAATTAAAACTAGATACTAAAAATAATTATGAAATTATTGATGATGGTTTTTCTGCTTTAAATTGGCAACTTAATAACAAACTCTGTTCCTTGTTTAGGAAGAGAATTGCATTCTAACCTTCCCCTATGCTTTTCTACTACAATTAAGTGATTAATAGACAAGCCTAGACTATTTCTTTTATTACTAGGTTTGAGACCTTCAAAAGCTTCAGAAAGTTTATCTTTTAGATGTGCTAGCATTCCCAGTCCATTATCAGCTATGATAATTTCTACTTCATCGGATTGAATAACTGAAGTAGTAATACTAATTCGATTAGGATTTTGCAAAATTTCGTGATAAGTTCGATTTTTTTTATAATTATATTCTTCCAAAGAGTCAATAGCATTTACTAACAAATTGATAAACACTTGATTTAAAGCATGAGGATAACAATTAATCTTAGGTAAATATCCATAATTTTTGACAATTTCAATCTCTGGACGCTGATTATTAGCTTTCAATCTATGCTGTAAAATTTTCAGGTTACTTTCCATAGCATCATTAATATCAAAAGGTACTTTAGACATACTATCTGCCCTAGCAAAACTCCGCAATGATACACTGGTTTCCCTAATTCGATCACTAGCTAATTTGATAGAAGATAACATTTTAGGTAGTTCTTCGATCAGAAAATCTATATCCATTTTTTCCGCATCTGTTTCAATTGTTAAACCAGGGTGAGGAAATTGCTTTTGATATAGTTTGATGTGATTAATAATTGTTTGGAGATATGTTTCAGCCAAAGTAATATTTCCAACAACTATACTAACTGGATTATTAAGCTCATGGGCAATACCAGTAATTAATTCACCAATACTAGACATTTGCTCACTTTTAATCAGTTGGATTTGAGTCTCTTGTAGCTCGGCTAGAGATTGAGAAAGTTCGGCAGTTCTTTCCTTTACCCTTTCTTCTAATTCAACCTTGGCTTTTTGCAATTCAATTTCTGCTTTAGTCCGTTCTTGAATCTCCTCTTTTAAGCGTATATGTATATTAATTCTCGCTAAAAGTTCTTCTTCCTTAAAAGGTTTAATAATATAGTCTACTGCTCCCAATTTTAGACCTCTGACTTTCTCCTGAGATTCAGAAATAGAAGTCATAAAAATAACTGGAATATTTTTAGTTTTTTCTGAAGATTGCAAACAACTACAAGTTTCAAAACCATTCATTTTCGGCATTAGTACATCTAATAAAATCAAATCTGGTAATTCGTTTTTTAGCTTTTCAAGCGCCATTTCTCCATTCTCTGCTACTATGACATTAAAGCCAGATATTTTTAATAAATTTGACATGAGTTTAAGATTCAGTTTTTGATCGTCCACAATCATAATTGTGTATTCTTTTTTCTGATTCATGGAAACTCCTCTACAGTTCTTGATTAACTAAAATTGATAACTTTTTCTAAAAATCCTAAATGACCTATCACAAATATATCTAGATTTATCTGGAGCATAACCAACCTAAATTAACAGCAAGTTGGGGATAACTTATGACAAAGTTAACCAATTAAAGTACACTATCTAAATCTAGTACCCGCACCCAGAAAAAAATGACAAATAAAATAGAACTTTTATAGCATGATTATTAATTATATTAACATTTTTCTGAAAGCAATAGCGATAAAAATTGTCTACAGTGTAATTACGATTTTATTGCCGCTTGTATTGAAAAAAAAACCAGAGAATAAAAATCTCAAAAATCTCAACTATTACTAAGCTTGTCATAAATAAAGTTAACTTTGAAAAGAAGGTAGGAGAGCTAAGAATCTAGTAAAATGTATATCATGTCCTTTAGTATCGGAGCCTATAAACGGTTGGGAAATATCTACCAAGACGTCAGTTTTTCCTTCTTTCAAATCTTCTTACCTCTTCCTTCTTCAGACCTGACAATATATAATACGGATGCTACCGGAAATAATATTATACCATTTCACAGAATTCAGAATTCAGAATTCAGAAGTTAGATTGGATAGGCTAAAAACTTTGACAATATCAAGGTTTGAGGCAATTATTTGACATTTAAAGTTTAAAATTATTTGTGACATCTTTAAAGTGAATTGGTATACTTGCTTTAGCTCTATTTGCACCATTATTTTTCCTACGTAATTACCAAAACACCCAAAGATTTAGGAGTAATAATCCATTGCACATAATTATTGAAGGTTGGCGTTTTTTACCCCACTCCTACGCGATCGTCAATCAATTCCAACTGCTAGAAATGCTCAAGCGACCCCAACTAAAAATTTACCATCAGGATATGCCTTACATTAGCAAAAGTTGGCAACCCGTCACAGGTTTATTTCCCCAAAATTCAGAAACAGCATTACGCAACATCCCCAACCGATCACCACAACAAGCAGCAGATGCCACATTACGGATGTATGCTCCGTTTAATCTCAATTCCTCAACAAGCAACCGCACAGCAATTTTTGGTTGTACTGAGTGGGGAATCGTCACCAAATCTATTATCAAAGGAATGGGTGTAAACTCCTTTGCAGAAGCTCATGCTCAATCAGATACTATTATTATTACTCCGTCTCACTGGTCAAAAGAGGGGTTTATTCGTAGTGGCGCTGAGGAAAGTCGGGTTGCGGTTGTACCTCTGGGTGTTAACCCAAATATTTATCATCCTTTACCAATAGATGAGAGAAATACTCTGCGCCAAAAATTGGGCATTGATAATTGTTTTGTCTTTCTCAACGTTGGGGTGATGTGCAACAGCAGTCAAGGAGTGGGGCGTTTACTCAAAGCATTTGCTACTATTGTTGAGCATTATCCAGATACCAAACTTATCCTTAAAGGTAGGGACGCTATTTTCCCTTCTAAAGATTCTATTGCCAAAGCTGGCAAAGTTGCACTTACTGATGCAGAAATGGAAAGAATACAACCTAAAATCATCTATGTTGGTAAAACTCTTTCATTTCTAGAACTGGCCCAACTTTATCAAGTTGCTGATGCTTATGTATCTCCCTATTTAGCAGAAGGATTTAATTTGCCAGTATTAGAAGCAGCGGGTTGCGGTTTACCAGTAATATGTACAAGAGGTGGCCCCACAGATGATTTTACTAACCCCAACTTTGCCTTAGCAATTGATAGTCAACTCCAGACTAGTCATACCAAAGATGGAGAAATCCTCCGGTTTGTTCTGCCAGAACAAGACCATCTAGTTGAGTTAATGCAAACAATAATTGAAAATACTTTATTTAGGGAACAGGCCCGCAAAGCTGGCCCTCTATGGATAGTCCAAAATTTTACTTGGAAGCAGGTGGTAGATCGATTATTAGATTTGCTTATACCATCTTTGAAGCTCAGTAGGCCAACCTTTGACCCAATAATTCTTTAAAATGTTCATCCTCTGGCTAATTCAAAATACTCAGGACTTGCCCACGCAAACCCAAAAACCAAGGTAAGCATTCAGCTATTACCAGTCAGCTCTCAGCTTTTCCTGGTTCATGCTGCGCCAAAAGATGCATGAAAGTAATAACCTACTAAGTTTAGCTGATACCTTTTTCGTGTCAGACTTTTTATTCTTCTTGGAGACTAATCCAAGAGGCAGCTCCTATGTTAGTGCAGCTCCTCCGCAGGATGCAAGAGGCTAGCTGACGGCTGAATGCTTACAAAACATAAGTTTTTCCCAGATGTCTATTAGACATCTGCAATAATAAAAAATAAAATTAATTATCTCATATAAATCATCAATTCTTTCTTCTTATTCCCTACTGTCTGCTCCCTAGTTCCTATTTTATGGAGATTTTCTATTATTCAAACCAAGGATTTATTATAGGAACCAAGTTTCTTTAATTAAGTATTAATTATAATACCAAATATCAAAAATTTTGCTAAATCTGATTGGGTGTAGAAGTGTGGAGAGTTACGAACAATTTTACCCACCTATTGATTAATTTAGCTTTTTCTTCCTTTGGAAGTATAGAAGTTCCTACTATAATAATCCTACTGGCCTAGCTAGAAAGCAAATATCTCTGTTTATCTATATTCTGTAGGACAGCTTCAAGTTTAATTGAAAGGTAACATGACAAAAAAATAAGGTATCAAGTCTCCGCTTTTATAGCGCTTTTCACAAAGGTAGACTACAAAACTTTTACCAAATGAACCTCTGCCTTCTGCCTTTAAACAAAAATCTCTGTATTCTATGTTAATGAAAACTGCTATAAGAGGATTAAAAAAATCAACCTCAGTATTTCAATTATCCGGCTTCAGCGGTCAGTAGTTATAACTGAAATGACTACTTTTTTTGTCATTAATACCAATCAACAATCAAGATTAACCTAATTTGAGAGGAAGACTATGCAATCAACAACTACTCAATTATATACCTCAAATATGGATATACCAAAACATGGTTTACCAGTAACAATAATTTCGGGTTTTCTGGGGAGTGGTAAAACTACTTTACTTAACCATATATTGCAAAATCAAGAGGGTGTAAAAACTGCTGTTTTGGTAAATGAATTTGGAGAAATTGGGATTGATAATGAGTTAATTGTTTCTACTGATGGAGATGACACAATGGTGGAACTTAGTAATGGTTGTGTTTGCTGTACTATTAATGATGATTTGGTAAATGCAGTTTATCAAGTTTTAGAAAGACCAGATAAAATAGATTATATGGTGGTAGAAACTACTGGTTTAGCTGACCCGTTGCCAGTAGCTTTAACTTTTTTAGGAACTGAGTTACGAGATATGACTCGCCTAGATTCAATTATTACTTTGGTAGATGCTGCTAACTATAGTCTCGATTTATTTAATAGTCAAGCAGCATATAGTCAAATTGTCTATGGTGATATTATTTTGTTGAATAAAACTGACTTGGTAAATGAAGCTGATTTAGATTTATTAGACGTGAAAATTAGGGATATTAAAAAGGATGCTAGAATTATTAAAACTAGGCAATCGCAAGTAGCTTTACCGTTAATTTTGAGTGTAGGTTTGTTCGAGTCAGATAAGTATTTTGAAGAAATAGAAGCTCATAGCCATGACCATGACCATGAACATGACCATGAACATCATCACCATCACGACCATGACCATGACCATGAACATCATCACCATCACGACCATGACCATGACCATCATCACCATCATTCTGACCACTTAGAAAATGATGGATTTACTTCTATTTCTTTTCAAACCGATAAGCCTCTTTCTCTTAAGAAATTCCAAGATTTTTTGGATAATAAATTACCTGCAAATGTCTTCCGAGCTAAGGGTATTTTATGGTTTGAAGAAAGCTCTCTACGACATATATTCCACTTAAGTGGCAAGCGGTTTAGTATTAATGACGATGAGTGGAAAGGTAGTCATAAAAATCAGTTGGTTTTGATTGGTCAAAACTTAGACCATGAGAAGTTGCGATCGCAATTAGAAGACTGTGTTATCTCCTAAAAACTAATAAATAAGGAAAACTTAAGCAGGAATAAGGTAATAAATTTATCAATCAGCACTCAGCAATTAGCAAATATTTGAAAGCTGAGTGCTGAACACTGAAGATTATCAATAGTGAAGCCAGAAGTTATACCAATTATTATAAATTTTGCTATACTTGGATTTTATATTTCTAAATATTATTTGTTTGACTGAGATCCTATTTATACTTCTTTTTAAGCTGATTTTTTTTGACTTTTAAGTATAGCAATACTTTTGATACTTGACAGTTTTAATAAATATTTAGTACAAGTATAAAACTTATGATATTACCTTTTTATTTGTCGAAAATTTTTGCTTTGATTTAGAGATAAAACTTATTATCTTTCCGGGTTTTTCCTTTCCTTATTCTTTATTCTTGGTTGTTCTTTCTTCCTTGCCTAGACTATTTGTATAGCAATTCCCATGCTGGTAATGTACAAAATTCGTTGGTTTTAGAGAGTAGGTAGGGAGGTTCCATACAACAGGAGTAGGTATTAGGTATTAGTAATTCGGGTTCGGTGGGAATAGCAAAGAAGAAAAACAACTGTACCTCAGTAACTTGAGAAACCCTATAATACCATTTATCAAAAGTCATGCTATACTTATAAATTGCTAAAATAACCATCAAAATAACAAATATTATTAAAGACTTATATCACCTCAATAAATAGTATTTAGAAATAAAATTTCCAAGTACAGCAAAATTTTTGAGAATTGGTATAACATTATTTTTGAATCCATGGTATTCTATCATTTTCGGTTCAATCCTTATTATTAAGATTGCAAGGGAGTAGAGATTAAGTAGTAGGGAGTAAAGGATAAATTAAAATATATCCAATCTTTTTCTCCTAAGTGGAAAATACTTGATATTTTTTTGATAAATAGTAAATAGGAAATAATAGGGAAAAGTACAGAGAGTAGGGAGTTTTCATGGAACCTCTTCAGCAAAGTATTTTATCTATAACTAATATTATTTCCGGATAATTAGCATTCAAAAAAATTTTCTCTTCCCTATTCTCCTTGAGTTGATTTCTTCTTCCTATTCCCTGCTCCCTATCATCATTTATATCAAATCAGCTAGTATCGTTACAGTTCAATATCATAGGGGTTTGGTCACCAAAAACCTACCAAACATGGAGTTTTTGCCAATACTGATACTAGAATATCCCAACTGCAAACTAAACGGATTTGATATTACTTATAACTATTCAAACAGACATATATAAATTATAGGAATTAGGAATCATATGTGATAATTTGATTGTTCCCTAAAACTCTATTAAGATAGCAGTTATCTTATACATAAGATGTATTTTTTATTTCTTCCTCTTTCCCAGTTAACTGTTCTCTAAAAGTCTACAATATCTCACAAATAAAATAAGATTTATATATCATATTCTGATATTGAATATCAAAATATTTTCCTTTAAATAATTTATCAAAACTATTTGAAAATTACAAAAAAAAACGTTTTTTAACTTTTCACTTTTTACTTAAATAAATTATGCGAGTTGTTATCCAAAGAGTTAATTTTTCTCAGGTAAAAGTAAATGGAGAAATTGTCGGTAAAATTGGCAAAGGATTAAATTTACTTGTTGGTATTGCCACAACTGATACAGAAGCAGAAATAGATTGGATGGTGCGTAAATGTCTAGATATGCGTTTATTTCCTGACCCAGATAGTAATAATAACCGTTGGGAAAAATCTGTGAAAGATATAGATGGTGAATTGTTAATAGTTAGTCAATTTACTCTCTATGGAGACTGTCGTAAAGGTCGTCGCCCATCTTTTGATAATTCTGCATCTCCTGATGTTGCTAAACAACTTTATCAGCTATTTGTAGAGCAATTAAAATTGAGTGGTTTAAAGGTAGAAACTGGTATTTTTGGAGCAATGATGCAAGTTGAAATTGAGAATGATGGTCCAGTAACTTTGTTGTTAGAAAGAGAAGCTATTCAATAATTAATAATTAACAATTAATAATTAATAATTAATAATTATTGAAGAAGAATTCAGAAGTCAGAATTCAGGAGTCAGAATCAATTAGTGGGGGATTCAGACCCACCACTAATTGAAGACCACTAAATCTTCGATTTAGTGGGGGTCTTATACCATTTCTCAAAAATAATGCTATATCTAATTGGGTGGAGGAGTGTCGTCTGTGTGGGGGGTGGTGGATGAGTAAAAGTACGAACAATCAATATTAACCGATTAATAATTGTCTTTAACAGGCTTTCAATCTTGGTAAATATTTAACTTTTGAAGTATAGCTGAAGCGTAGCATTACTTTTAGTAATTGGTATTAAACCCGTTTATTCATCCGCCAGTTGCACAGAATTCAATTCTGAATTCTGGCTCCTGACTCCTGAATTCTATTTTGATAATTAATAATTATTACCTCTTCTTAATAAAGAATAGGATTTGCTAAAAGGATTTTTTTTTCTTTTTTATCCATGAATGGAGAGGCTTTATAGCTTAATTTTTCGGTAATAAATTATTCTGATAAGTTAAGAATATAGTCACTATGTCAAATAAGGAAAAGAAAAAAAGGAAGTAACGTGATATATAACCTGATAATTACTATATAAGCATTTCCTGGGAAATACTTACATTACTATAAATAAAATTTCTGGTTTGACGAACTAAAATATAGGTATTTCCACACTATTCTTACTCAATATCTAAGACGCAATTAATGTTATACTTAAGTAATTAATGGTACTGCCCAATTAACAGATATCAGATTGATATCATAATTGTCGTTTTATAGGTTTCCAACCTGTAAAAGTTTAGTTAATCTAATATTAGAGTTTTAAAAAAGGAAAGCTATGGGATTCTTTGATTCAGAAGTAGTTCAACAAGAAGCAAAAAAATTATTTGAGGATTATCAATCTTTGATTATGCTAGGAAGTAATTATGGCAAATTTGACCGAGAAGGGAAAAAGATGTATATCAATCAAATGGAAGCTATGATGGATAGATACCGTATTTTTATGAAGCGATTTGAGTTATCGGAAGATTTCATGGCTCAAATGACCATGGAACAACTCAAAACTCAGTTAAATCAATTCGGTATTACTCCTCAACAAATGTTCGATCAAATGCATATAACTTTAGAAAGAATGAAATCAGAACTGGAAAAGCAGTCCTGATTTAATCAAGATGAATAACCGCTGATTAATCGCAATTTAATATGCTGGGCAAACCATACAAAGAAGTTGGGAAGAAAGCTGCTTACTTTCTTGATTGAATCTTGAGAAAGAAGCAGTTTTCTTCCAGCCATACTGTTTATTTAGTTATTTAGGGTTTACTGAAAATTTAGTAAGTGTGAGGAGAGGGAACAGGGAAAAATTTTTGCTACTTCAACCACATTACTGAGGCATAATTTCAATAATTAATAATTAATTATTAATTATTACCTCTCCTTGAAAAGAAGAGGATTGACTCAAAGGAAAAATTTTTCTTGTTTCTCCTTTAAAGAAGAGGCTTTAAACCTTAATTTTTCGGTAAAAATAAGTTCTACAAATTTTATCTGAAATCGATTGTGAAATCTAGCTTCCATCAAAAAAACTGTAATGGTTATTCTTACACGACTCCTAAGTGCATTAGTGAGTGATAGTATGAAATCCTATTTATTGAACTTTTTGAACCTTTAATATTTCTCAAAAGCCCGACTATCAAAGTTTCAAATTTATTCAGCATACTCCATCTCCCAAACTTTCCCTACCTAACACCAAAAAATTGTTAATTTAGCAATATTTTTTGAAACTGGCATAAAATAGCTCTACATAATGGGACTTACACAAAATAGAAGTAAAAAATAGGCTCAAATATAGACAGGCAAAGGTTTTTACCTCAAAAAGGCATAAATCCTTAATTACCAAGGGTTCTAGACATTTTTATTGCCTTGACGTAATTCCCTTATATATAGTGACTTTCAGCCATTTTTTGACCTAAAAATGTTTAAATACCAATAAAAAACTAGGGCCTCTCAAACTTATATGCTGGAGGAAAATACTCTTTACGCATACCCCTCATAGCTTGGTTCATAAAATCACGCCAGATAGGTGCAACAGTAGTTCCCCCAGTAGCTCCATAGTTTAGTGGTCGGTAATCATCATTACCTACCCAAACAGCAGTTGACAACTGAGGAGTATAGCCAACAAACCAAACATCCCTTTCCGAAGAAGTCGTACCAGTTTTTCCAGCAGCTTGACGACTCATTTTAGCCCTAGTAGCAGTACCTCGTTCAATTACCCCCACTAATACACTATTAAGTGATGCTACAGCCCACTGATTCAGAACCAATTTAGGTTTAGGAGTATTGTCCAACAACACATTTCCACTAGTATCTGTCACCTGGACAATAAACGTCGTATCAGAATGCCAACCATTATTAGCAAAAGTCGCATAAGCACCCGCCATCTCCAGAGGTGTCAAATCAACAGAACCCAGTGGTAAAGAAATCACAGGTTCCATCGGACTTTTAATTCCCAAAATCCGACAAACCTCAATTACTTTATTAAGTCCGACAGACTGACCAATTTTAACAGCAGGTATATTCAGAGAAGACTGTAAAGCCTTACGAATACTAACTGCCCCAGAATATCCACCCCCATAATTTCGAGGGGAGTAGTAACCATCACCATCTCGATAACTAACACGAGTATCCATCACTATCGAATATGGCGAAAATCTACCCGAAGCAAAAGCAGTATAGTAAACAAAAGGTTTAAACGAAGAACCAGGTTGCCTGCGAGCTTGAACAGCACGATTATATTGACTATTCTTAAAATCTGCCCCACCAACCATTGCCTTAACAAAGTGGGTGCGTGGGTCAACAGCCACCAATGCTAATTGACCTTTGTCCCAACTCCGATAAAGCCCACGGTAATATAATATTTGATGCCATTCAGTCACAGTTCTCTCTGCCATCCGTTGGAAGTTCATATCAATAGTAGTTTGTATCCGCATTCCTCCCTTAAGAACAGCATCTTTACCAAACCTTTCAGTTAACTCCTGAATAACTGCATTAGTAATATAAGGAAGTTTACTTTCACGAAAAGACGTCACTTTACCCACTAACAATGGTTGTTTGAGAGCCTCTGCTTCCTCCTCAGCAGTAATCCAATTTAGTTCTCGCATCCTCGCTAGAACAGTTGCCTGACGTTGCTTAGACTTTTGGTAATTAATAAAAGGGCTATATTGTTCTGGTGCAGGAATCATACCTGCCATCAAGGCAGCTTCGGCCAAAGTTAAATCCTTAGAAGACTTATTAAAATAGCTTTTAGATGCAGTTTCAACTCCATATAGATTATGACCCCAGTAAATTTGGTTGAGGTATAATTCTAAAACCTCATTTTTGGCCAGAATTTGTTCCATTCTAATTGCCAAAACCGCTTCAGCTACTTTCCGACTAAGTTTGGCTGTTGGAGATAAAAACAAATTTTTCACCAACTGCATAGTCACAGTCGAACCACCTTCAACAGTTCTACCCCGCTCCAAGTTGGCCACAAAAGCACGCATAATTCCAATGGGATAAATGCCGTGGTGATTGTAGAAGTTACTATCCTCGATCGCTAGAACTGCTCGTTTTAAGTCTGGAGAAATTTGGTTTAGAGGTATGACCTCTCGGTTAGCCTCGTCATGGAGACTTGCCAGGGGTCTACCTTTAATATCATATATATGAGTTGTTTCTGAAGGTGTATAATTTTTTAGCACCCTTACATCTGGCAGATTACGGAAGCTGATAGCTAAACCTACTAATCCGCCAGCAACTAATGAGCTAGTCAGCATGGTAATGCCTAATACTGTACCTGCTGTAACTTTACTTACAGATTGAACAAACTCGAATACTGGTGAAGGTTCAGAGTTAGATTTTTTAGTTTGTTTGTTTGGGAGAGCGTTGGTGGACACTTTGATTTAACTTCCTTGGCGAGACTTCAGATTTTTGAGGTTAATTGATATGCTGATGAGCAATTTCATTGATAACTTTTAATTTTTTTTGGAGAGTAATTTCTTCTTCAATGTGATAATGAGTTAATAACTCATAGCTTAATTTCAAGGCTCTGGCTTCAGCGGTCGGTACTGATAATTGTTAGCGAAGCTCCTCCGTAGGAGGCTGAGTGACAACTGAAATGATTTTCAAAGTCAAGCTATATAAATTCACTAAGAGTTTGTAAGTTTATAGACAAATATTTATCTATTATCTACTCGCTTTTCCAGGTGTGATTCTGGATGGAATTACTCCTAATCCCTCTATTCGATCCGCATAAGCATGATTCAACTGCCTTTCGTAGTATATTGTAACTGCCGTTGAGGTCAGCATTGATTAACAAGCAATTTTTTGATTTATGTAAACCTCTTTTTATTCTTTGACCACTAAATTTATGTTTGACTTCCTCACTATAATTTGGAATCTTATCAAGATCAAGAAAGCCGGCTTTTGATGTGTAAATTTATTCGTTGATAATTACTTTTATGCCTACTAATTCAGCTTTATATTTCAATTTTTCTATAAATTTATGATGAGGAATTTGCACAAAATTTTAGTTGTTTCTTTTCCCTAAATTAATCTCTTGTTTCCATTTTTGGTTATTTGCTATTACTAAAGTTACAATATGTTTTTCTCGTAGATTATTAATTATTATTCTACTTGCTTGATGTAAATATGTCTCTACCTTAAAATTATGTTTTCTCGTTAATTTATTGATTTTATTTGAGTTAAAACTTTTTTTAGTTTGTTTTTGTAATTTACTCTGTAATTCTCCTTTCTTTTTATTATAAAATTGGTTCATTGACTTTAAAGGTTTACCATTTATTGTAAATGGTTGAAATTCCTTTACATTTGAGGAAACTGTTGCTAAAGAAAGACAAACTTAAATCAATGGCTGCCACTCGATTATTATCTATCGGTTTTCCTGATTCAACTTCATAAACTGCCTCAAATATAATGAATACCCTGAGTTTGTTTTTGTAATTTACTCTGTAATTCTCCTTTCTTTTTATTATAAAATTGGTTCATTGACTTTAAAGGTTTACCATTTATTGTAAATGGTTGAAATTCCTTTACATTTGAGGAAACTGTTGCTAAAGAAAGACAAACTTAAATCAATGGCTGCCACTCGATTATTATCTATCGGTTTTCCTGATTCAACTTCATAAACTGCCTCAAATATAATGAATACCCTGAGCCGTATCAATCGTCACACAGCGACTTTTTAACTTACAGCCTATTCCATGTAAGTGTGGTACAGTGATTCTAGTAGATTTGATTAAAGACATGAAAACTTTATTACATACTTCAAAAACTATTTAAAAATTTAGTGCCACTGTACCTCATCAACCTGTAATTCCCTGTATCTTTGTATCTTGGTAATTTTGGTTTGCCAAGATATTTATTAGGGTTTTTTGAGTAATCTTTGATGGAGGCAAAAAACGAACTCCAACACCTATCTACTAATCTAATTCTTTGACAACTTACCTTACTAGATATTGCTTTATAGTCAACAGACTCTTTAATTAAATGATAAGTTTAGGCCGAGTTTAAATAGTTTCGGTCAAAGATAAATTCTTGTCTAACAATATAATTAACTGCATTAAATAAATTCTCTGATAAAAAGCATAACCTATCGATTTCTTGATAATTAGAATGGCGCTTGCTAATTATATGTTTTTCAACCAGTTTCAACATGGCAGCTCCTGAGTTATTTTTTCTGTCTTTATTGGTCGCCCTACCAGATTCATACACGATCAAACTAAAATAGACATAATTTATCCTCAAAGAGCAAGACGGTAACATAATTATCCGTAAATGTCTATATTTTTATTGAAATCAAATAAGACTAAATGATGACTGATAAATTTACATGGCTACATCGTGGCATCAGCGAAATTTTCCCAGATCAATCAGATTCTCAAGACCCTGATGAAAACTTAATTCAGAGGTTGACCAAATCAGACCATCCTTTGCGGGTTAAATTGGGAATTGACCCCACAGGGGCTGATATCCATTTAGGCCATAGCATCCCAGTTAGGAAACTCCGAGCATTTCAAGATGCTGGACATACAGCAGTATTAATCATAGGAGATTTTACCGCAAGAATTGGCGACCCGACTGGGAAATCTGAAGTCCGACGGCATTTAACTTCTGAGCAAGTAAAGGAAAATGCCAAAACTTATTTAGAGCAAGTCCGGCCAATATTGGATTTTGACACCCCAGGCCGACTAGAAATTCGCTACAACTCAGAATGGTTGGCTAAACTAGATTTGGCAAATATTCTAGAACTTTTGGCAACTATGACCGTGGGACAGATGTTGGCTAAGGAAGGTTTTGCTCTTCGTTATCAACAGGAAAATCCTATCTATATCCATGAGTTTCTCTATCCCCTAATGCAAGGCTATGATTCTGTGGCTGTGGATGCTGATGTGGAATTGGGCGGTACTGACCAAAAGTTTAATATTGCGGTGGGGCGAGATTTACAACGTCATTTTGGTAAGAAGACTCAGTTTGGTTTGTTAATGCCGATTTTGTTGGGGACTGATGGGGTGCAGAAAATGTCTAAGTCTCTGGGAAATTATGTGGGTTTATCGGAAGACCCTTTGAGTATGTATTCTAAGCTGGAGAAAATTCCTGATGACCAGGTAGAAAAGTATTTTGAACTATTGACAAATTTACCTCTTGATGGGTTGCCGGAGAATCCTCGCGAAAGACAAAAATTTTTGGCTTTGGATATTGTGTCTCAGTATCACAGTCAGGAAACTGCTTTGTCAGCTCAAGAAACTGCTGTGAAAATGGTGGTTGAGGGAGATATGAGTCAAACTGGAGCAGTACCAGAATTTTCTTTAGCTTCTGTGGAGTTTCCAGCAAAGTTGTTTTATATTGTTAGCGCTAGTGGTTTGTGTAAGAGTAGTTCTGAGGCTAGGAAGAAAATTGCTGGGGGAGCTGTACGTTTGGATGATGACCGTATTTCAGATCAGAATTTGACTTTTGACTCCCCAGCGGAACTTGATGGTAAGGTTTTACGGGTTGGTAAAAAGAATTTTGTCCGCTTGGTAAGTAATTAACAAGATGGAAATGACTTAAAACTATAACGTATTAGTTTTGCGTTTGACTACTTGGAAAATTGTACAACTGGAAATTTACTTTCCTTTTACTAAAACTCACAGTTTACTAAAACTCACAGTTGGAATTTTTCCGATTCAAAGAGAGGCCAATCTCTGGATGAGAATTATTCAAAACTATAACGTTATAGTTGGGAGTGAAAATCCTCAAAATTCCACAACTCGAAATTTGTCCGACTGAATGCTCAAACTCATACTCCGAAAAATTCAGTAGAAAAAAATTCCGACTAACAGAGACAAAAATCTCTCGATGGAAATTATTCAAAACTAT
>NZ_JBNHEP010000239.1:0-180 GCF_050015995.1 Dapis brunnea BLCC-M229
TATCGTTGTCGGTGATGTTGAATGTGACTGGGGTGTTGGGGGTTGTTGTGGCAGTGTCATTGCTTAAGGAACCTACCGGAGTTACATCTACGGAAATGTCAGCGGGTGCTAAGGGGTTGCCGTCTGGGTCTTGTGCTACATAAGGAATTGTTGCTGTACCCTCGAAACCATCAATGGGGG
>NZ_JBNHEP010000239.1:280-2890 GCF_050015995.1 Dapis brunnea BLCC-M229
TATCGTTGTCGGTGATGTTGAATGTGACTGGGGTGTTGGGGGTTGTTGTGGCAGTATCATTGCTTAAGGAACCTACCGGAGTTACATCTACAGAAATATCAGCTTCGTTGGATACTGCTCCTAAGTTATCCTGAATAGTATATGTAATGGGAGTAGTCGTACCAGTAAAGTCTGCTTCTGGGGTAAAGGTAATATTTCCGCTATCATCTACTGTATAAGTTCCTTCTCCAGGGAGCGTTATGCTGGTGTCTTGTTCTGGTGTACTTGGGTCAATGTCTACTGTGCTTAGGTCTAGTGTAGTGTCTGGGTCAGTGTCATCATCTGTAATGTTGAAGGTGACTGGTTGCCCTTGTTCTGTACTTTCACTGTTGTCTGTAGCTACAGGTGGCTGGTTGGTTACTGTAACTGTGATATTGGCTGGATTTGATGTATTGTTGTTCTCGTCTGCTATTGTGTAGGGTATGGTCACTTCTCCTACAAAGTCGGTTTCGGGTGTGAAGGTGACATCCCCATTTTCGTCTACGTTGAAAGTACCTTGAGTGGGGACTGTGAATGTTTGGTCAATACCAAGGGTGCTGGGGTCTAGGTCTATGGTGGTTGGGTCTACTACTCCTTCTGGGTCAATATCGTTGTTACTAATATTGAATGTTACTGGTTGGTTGACTGGGGTACTGTCATTGTCGTCTGTGGCTATGGGTGGGTTGTCTATGACTTCTACGGTAATGTTGCCTTGGTTGGTTAGGTTTCCTGTTGTATCTTCTACGGTGTAAGGAATATTTACTTCTCCGACAAACCCTGGTGCGGGAGTAAAAGTTAGTTCTCCATTCTCATCTACTGTAAAGTTTCCTTGGTCTACTGTTAGTGTTTTTTCAATTTCGGTGGTGCTGGGGTCGAGGTCGATGGTTGTTGGGTCGAGCTGAGTTCCTTCATCGGGGATGTCGTTTTCTGTGATGTTGAATGTTACTGGTGTGTCAACCGTGGTACTGGCGTTGTCATCGGTGGCAAATGGTAGTTCTGTGCTAATAGAAACGTTGATATTGGCTATTTCTGATGTGCTGCCATTATTGTCTGCTACTGTGTAGGGGATGGTTACTTCTCCGACAAATCCATCAATGGGTGTGAAGGTGAGGTTTCCGTTATTATCTACGGTAAATGTGCCTTGAGTTGGTAGTGTTAATGTTTTTTGGTTTCCTTGTGTGGTTGTGTCAATGTCTATGGTGCTGGGGTCGATGGTGCCATCGGTATCATTGTCGTTTTCTGTAATGTTGAATGTGACTGGTTGTCCCGGTTCAGTGCTGGCGCTGTCGTTGTTGGCTACAGGGGGGATGTTGACGACTTCGATGGTGATATTTGCTTGGTTGGAGGTTTCGCCGTCGTTGTCTGCTACTGTGTAGGGGATGGTTACTTCTCCGACAAATCCATCAATGGGGGTGAAGGTGGCGTTTCCGTCATCATCTACGGTTAATGTTCCTTGAGTTGGTAGTGTTAATGTTTTTTGGTTGACTGGGGTGCTTGGGTCGAGGTCGATGGTGCTGGGGTCGATGGTGCCGTCTATGTCGTTGTCGTTTTCTGTAATGTTGAATGTGACTGGTTGGTTAATAAATGTTGTGCTGTTGTCATTGTTGGCAACGGGGGGTTGGTTTTCTGGTAGGGTTGGTGTGACATCAACAGTAATATTAGCCTGGTTGGATACTGCTCCTAAGTTATCTTGAATAGTATATGTAATGGGAGTGGTTGTCCCAGTAAATTCGGCTTCTGGGGTAAAAGTAATATTTCCGGCATCATCTACTGTATAAGTGCCTTCTCCTGGTATCGTTAGACTGGTGTCTCGTTCTGGTGTATTGGGGTCTATGTCTACTGTGGTTAGGTCTATTGTACTGTCGGGGTCAGTGTCATTATCTGTAATGTTGAAGGTGACTGGTTGCCCAAGTTGTGTACTTTCACTGTTGTCTGTAGCTATAGGTGGTAAGTTGGTGACTGTAACTGTGATATTGGCTGGATTTGATGTATTGTTATTTTCGTCTGCTATTGTGTAGGGTATGCTCACTTCTCCGACAAAGTCGGTTTCGGGTGTGAAGGTGACATCACCATTGTTATCTACATTGAAACTACCTTGAGTGGGAATTGTGAATGTTTGGTCGATATCAGGGGTGCTGGGGTTTAAGTCTATGGTAGAGGGGTCTACAATTCCTTCTGAGTCAATATCGTTGTTACTAATATTGAATGTTACTGCTTGGTTGACTGGGGTACTGTCATTGTCGTCTGTGGCAATTGGAGGGTTGTCTATGACTTCTACGGTAATATTGCCTTGGTTAGTCAGGTTTCCTGTTGTATCTTCTACGGTGTAAGGAATGGTGACAACTCCGACAAACCCTGGTGCGGGAGTAAAAGTTATTTCTCCATTCTCATCTACTGTAAAGTTTCCTTGGTCTAGTGTGAGTGTTTTTTCGGCTTCAGGGGTGTTGGGGTCGAGGTCGATAGTTGCTGGGTCTATCTGAGTTCCTTCATCAGGTATGTCATTTTCAGTCAGGTTGAAACTAACTGGTGTATCAACTGTGGTACTGGCGTTGTCATCGGTGGCAAATGGTAGTTCTGTGCTAATAGAAACGT
>NZ_JBNHEP010000239.1:2990-3344 GCF_050015995.1 Dapis brunnea BLCC-M229
TGGTTGGTTAATAAATGTTGTGCTGTTGTCATTGTTGGCAACGGGGGGTTGGTTTGGCTCTGGACCTGATTCTACTGTAATGTCTACTATAGCACTGCTGGTATCTCCATCACTATCTGTGATTGTGTAGTTAATGGTGGGGTTTCCATCGAAGTCTGGGTCGGGAGTAAAGTCTATGGTGTCATCTGTGGGGTCGTCTGGTGTGCCTCCATCGTTGATTGTGGCTGTGCCTCCTGTGACTCCATCTATGGTAATTGTGCCGGCTCCGTCTCCGCCAAAGTCGTCGTTTTCTAGTACATCAATGTTGGTTGTACCACTTTCGGCTACTGTGGCTGTGTCGTCTTCTGCTGTGGG
>NZ_JBNHEP010000240.1:0-21475 GCF_050015995.1 Dapis brunnea BLCC-M229
TGCTGCTAAAAGCTCTGGGTCTTCTTAAGATTTGTTTTACAAACAGTCTCTAATTCCCAGAGATTTTATTCACAACCCAAATCTGACTTCTATGATAAGTTACTGTTTTAATCCTAACTGCAAAAATCCACAAAACTCTCCGAAAGCTGAAATTTGCCAGAATTGCAATTCGCCATTATTATTAATTCCTCCAGTTATTAGTGAAGATGCAGAAATAGAAAAAAAGAAAATTATTCCGTCAGTAGATAGTAATTCCACAATAATTAACCAGTCTCGTTACCGCATCCTTAAACTTATTGGATATGGTGGTTTTGGTAGAACTTTTTTGGCGGTAGATGAAGCAAATACTCCAGAAAAAGTTTGTGTAGTTAAACAGTTTTTTCCCCAGAATAAAAATTATCGCCAAAATTATCTTCAATCTTCAGAAATAATTGCTGGTAGTGGAGAACTTAAGGTAAAAACGACCTCTGAAAGAGCTGCTAAATTATTTCAGCAAGAAGCACAACAATTAAAAACTTTAGGCAGTCATCCTCAAATTCCTGAATTATTTCAATATTTTGAGCAAGACGAACAACAATATCTCGTTCAAGAATATATTGAAGGTAAAAATCTTGCTCAAGAATTAGCAGAAAAAGGTGTCTTTACTGAGGCTAAAATTCGGGAATTATTAAATGATTTATTGCCAGTATTGCAGTTTGTGCATAAATCTCAAGTTATTCATCGAGATCTTAAGCCAGAGAATATTATTCGTCGGACCACAGGTAAACTTGTTTTAGTAGATTTTGGTGCTGCGAAAGTAGTAGAAAAAAAAGGTTTGCCTAAAACAGGTACTTTTATTGGCAGTGCTGCTTATACCGCTCCGGAACAACTTATGGGTAAGGCGGTTTTCGCCAGCGATCTTTATAGTTTAGGTGTTACTTGTATTCATCTATTGACTCAAGTCTCACCCTTCGATCTATTTGATAGTAGAAATAGTAAATGGGTCTGGCGAGATTATTTAAAGATACCTGTTAGTGAGGAACTTGGTAGAATTTTGGACAAGATGTTGCAAGGTGGTACTAATTGTCGTTATCATTCTGCTACTGCTATTATGAGACATCTTAACCCCCAGTGTACTTATATGGAGACTGTTTATTTTTCTGCTTCTTCAGCAGTTCCGAAAAAGTTAACTCCACAAGCAGAAATTCGACGAGAGTTGCAGGAAGTTTTAGCTCTTGAGTCACTGAAAGTTCAGGTGAGTCGCGTGAAGAAAACTTTGACTGTTGTAATTAGTAGAAAATCGGACAAAAAGGTTAATTATGCTCAAATTTTAAAGATAATTTCTGCTAAGTTGACCGATCTGAAGTTGCCGAATATAGATAAGGTGAAATTGTTAGGTAAAGCTCAGGGTAAGACTGTGCCAGAGTGGCAACAAGTATTGAGAATTAATCATCCAGCTAGATGGAAAAATAAAATTGTGAGACTGCAAAAAAGTCAGGGTTTTATCAAGATATCCCAGTTAGGAACTCAGAGTTTTTGGTTGGCTAGATTTAAGGAAAGAGAATTTTGGCTAGATACTTTAATGTTTGCTTTAACGTGGTTTATTTTTGGTTATCGGATAATTATTTTGCATCCTATAACTGCTTTGATAATTGCCTCAGCTTTTATGACGGTTAAATATCAGGTTGGAAAACAGAATAAATTGGCAACTAATAATTTATTTGCTACTGTAGCAACTGTATTTTTAATAGTAGGTTTGTTAGGTTGGAGATTTTGGATTTATGATATTTTTGGTTTACTCTTGAGTTGCTTATTTGTAGCTCTGCCGATATTTTATGTTAAGGAGGAAATAAGTTAGCTCAAAACTGATAATTTCTATAAGCTAAATTTTAGCCATCAGCTTTCACCCATTAGCTTCGTACAAAATGAAGTCATAAAGCAATATTAAAAGAGTAAATTACAATTCTTAAGTATGGGTAAAATTACATCCGAAGACCTTTGCTATTCATAGCAAATATATTTTATTATTCATAAAAAAAAGGCAGAATGCTGACTGCTAGTAGGTGAATATTTACGGTATAAGAGTTGATTTACCTCAAAAAACTAATTACCTTTCCTACTCTTTCCTTCTGCTTTCAAATATAAGAGTTATAGGAGTCGCTATTATTATTAGGATATTCTCGCTCCTCTCAAATTTAGTCACAGTAATAATTTAACTTTTGATTTCTGAGCTCTGAGTTCTGAGTTCTGACTTCAGGTATAAATTCCCTCAAAAAATAAATCACCATTCCTCCTATTTCCTTCTTCCCTCTTCCTTAAAACAAATGACAAACACACAAAAAAATTTGGTTGAGCAATTCACACTACCAGTCCGGAATTAAGTTGAATTATTAGCAATTTTCCCGAAAATATTCCCTGGTCAACTTCCAATTAATGACTAGATATATAGACTCATCTACCTTCCTTGTTTTTTCTTTCTTCCCTCTTACTTGTGGCTTTAAACAAATGACAAACACACCAAAAAAATCTGGTTGAGCAATTCACACTACCAGTCCGGAGTTAAGTTGAGTTATTAGCAATTTTCCTGAAAATATTCCCTGGTCAACTGGGAATTAATGACTAGATATATAGACTCATCTACCTTCCTTGCTCCTTCCCTCTTGCTTATTACTTTAAACAAATGACAAACATACCAAAAAAATCTGGTTGGGCAATTCACACTACCAGTCCAGAATTAAGTTGAATTATTAGCAATTTTCCCGAAAATATTCCCTGGTCAACTTGGTTTAGTAATTCACACTACCAGTCTAGAATTAAGTTGAATTATTAGCAATTTTCCCGAAAATATTCCCTGGTCAACTGGGAATTAATGACCAGATATATAGACTCATATACCTTCCTTGTTTCTTCCCTCTTACTTATTACTTTAAACAAATGACAAACACACCAAAAAAATTTGGTTTAGCAATTCACACTACCAGTCCAGAGTTAGGTTTAGCTATTAGTAATTTTGCTGAGGATACTCGCTCTAAAACTTGGAACTTAGGGCGAGACCTATCGACTCACTTACACCAAAAATTACAAGAATTTATGCCACCTCAAACTTGGCAAGATTTAAACTTTATTACTGTTGCTAAAGGTCCGGGAAGTTTCACAGGTACTCGTATTGGTGTAGTCACAGCTAGAACTTTAGCTCAACAGTTAGATATCCCACTATTTGCAATTTCAACTTTGGCAACTATAGCTTGGTCATATAAACAGAAAAATCATAATTTATCCCTACAAATGCCTGCTCAAAGAGAGCAGTTATTTACAGCTATTTATCAGGTAGAAGAAATGGGTATCAATCATCTTTTAAAAGATACACTAATGAATCCCGCAGCATGGGAAAAAATCTTAGAAAACTGGGAAAATTATTATCAGTTAATTCAGGTTGAAAATGGTTTAGGAAAATCTGTTGTAAGTTTATTAGAATTAGCTTATTTAGAATGGCAAAAAGGAAACAGACCCCATTGGTCAGAAGCATTACCTTTTTATGGACAACATCCTGTAGAAAAGTGATAAATTAATTGCCATACTACTGAGGTAAAAAAATCTAGGTTTTAGGCAACATAGGCAACAGGCAAAAGAAAATAATAATAGGGAGTTGCTGAATCAAGGTATGAAAATAAAAACTGAATAATCTAAAATATTTGTCATTCAATAGTGAGGGCGATCGCTACCGCAATGCGGACTATTATCCCCAAGAAAATAAATCATACCAAAAATCAGTAACGCCAATAATATAATCGTCGCTCACTAGCATGAGAAATGCTAAAGAGTTAGAGTAGGAATATTAGAGTGGGGAAAGACTTAATGGTGGTGGTGCATAGTAATGGTAAAGGAAGCACTGGGAGTTTGAGGAGATGGGGAAATAGGGAGTGTCGGAGAAATTAAAAAATATATACCCTCACCATTACCATGCAGGACTACCGACTTAATTTTTGCACTTTTGCCAGATTAATTTAATTTTTCTTTGTTGTTCTGATGTTAACTGACCGTATTGTTTAAGCTACCCTAATCTTTTTCCTTCTGAGAATCACTCAATTTTTTATCTTGATTCTTTGCATCTATTTCTGCTTCTGGTTCATTTTTTTCTTTCGCCTCCATTTTTTCTTGCCAATTATTCAGTTGGTTAAAAAGTTTTTGATTAATCTTAAATACCGGTTTTTCAGACATTGTTTTTTCCTCATGTTGAACAAAAATTAAAATTAGATAGAAGCTATTTTAACTGACCTCTATCTAAATTTATTATAGCTATGAAATAGTTTTCCACAGAGGTAGTATTATTCCTACCAAAGCACCTATAAGTAAAGCTATAGTACTTAAAGAACCAATACCAAACCCTAGAGTTCGTTTCTCCGCTGCCTGATAATAACCCCAAGCAAATAAGATGCGCCCCAATACCCAAATCGCACCTATACCAGCACCCCATACTGGACTAATAAACAGAGAAAAAAGCCACAAAGAAGGTAAAAATAAAATTAGTTGTTCTAAAGTATTTTGTTGTACTCTTACTACCCGCTCAAAATTTTGGTCTCCAGTCATTTGAGGCGGCATAATTTTGTATTTAGCTCTAGCTCTACCAACATTGATAGTTATAACAAAATACATTAATAAACTGGCAACTGTGACTAAACTCGGCCATAGAATTGCTTGTGTTTCTAGCATAGCGATCGGTTTTGAAAGATAATTTATATTGGGCAAATATAGTCACATCATAGTTCTGATGTTTAATTTTGACAAGTAAATTATAGCAACGTCAATACTGAAAACTGGATAGGGAATAAGAATCCCTGCTAATCTTTTAGCAACCATAGTTTTGTTGATACTTTTTGAATATTTGAGTATTCATAAACTATCATTTTAATAGTAGCAAAAAACCAAAATTATTACTTGATTACTTGGCAAAAATCAGTGATTTGATTTGCGAAATAAACACCTGATGATCTACGATTGTCTTACCCATAAAACCATCTGCTCCACTAAGCTTAATATAATCTTCACTATCCTGTGCACTGCCAATTTCTGTGACTAACATAACAGGCACTTTTGCAGTATGGGGATTGGCTTTTAGCAATTTAGTAATTTCAATTCCATTGATTTTTGTGGCATTATAATAACTATTTTCCAGACAAATATACATCAGAATAATGTCTGCTTTATTCGCTTTAACAATTTATATGATTGTTTCTACATCTTCCGTCAGTTGAGTAGCAAAACCACCCAGTTTTGTCAAAACTTTTTCAAATACTTTCCAATTAAGTGGATTATCTTCTACCACTAAAACATTTGTCATCTTATCCTCCCTTGCTCTGATTTCTGTGATTATTATTTTGCTACATTAATCAAGATTTTTCTACATTAACAATAAAATGTCTACATATATAGTGTCAATTTGATTAAAAAATATTAAAAAATTGTGTTTATATATAGATTTGTCGCAAATATTTATCTAAACAGTATAAATTTTAAAATTTGCCGATTAGAAAGTACCTATAATATTACAAAATATCAACTACTATTGAGTTGACCTTTCAAAAGATAGAAAATTGCAGGTATCCTAATCAAACAATTGAAATAAAATTTGTTTACTATAAACGGAGTTAGAATTAGTTTTTCTTATTCCCTCTTCTACTTATTTTATAATCATTAAAAAAAACTATATATAATATTTATTTCTGTTATTAACCAGGAGAGGAAAGCTGAATAACTTTTATCAAAAATAATCAAGTTGTTAAATTTGAATATCAAACTTCATACATTAGTTGACGAAGTAATTGCTAAAGTTAATGTTACTCACAAATTATAATTTTTGTTCAATTTTACGACAAATTGCTTATAGCCTTGCTCACTCTCCTAATGTACTAAATTTTTGGATGTTAGGGAATAGGAAGAGAAAAAAATACTATACCTCATTAATATTAGAACCCCTATATATTTATAGTGAAAAATAGGTTATTAGTGATTATTTGATTACAAATTATCCGTATTAACACTCAACTATAGACGTTTGTGTTGAAAGTATCTCAGTATATTTATCATTAAAAAAATCTGCTCTATTCTCAAATTCTTTACCAAATCTTCATATAAAGCTAAGTGATTCTAGACTATAATCGACCTATAAGGGTGTAACCTAGATTTGACAAATTTATTCCGTCTTGGATATCTATTCCGCCGTGAATATTTGGTTGTAAATACAAATATAAATAATATTTCAGAGTAGTTAAATTTACTACAATTATCTCAAATATTTTGCTTTAACTACTCTTATTAATATCTTTTAAATCACAATTGAACATAGATTATAAGATTTATTCCAGTAAATATAATAATTTATTTTCACAAAAATCAAGTTTTTTGAAAGCATCTTGAAATTAGTTTACAATTAATTTCAGGGAGTATTATACAAATGTCAAACTATTTATCAACTAAAAATAATCGTAAATCCACCAAAGAAGAACAGCAACTTTATCAGCATTTACAACATTTAGCCCGCCACCAAGAGCCTGAAGGTTCGATTGATAATTTTAAGACTCTATTTATTGATGCTTCTGGATACTTTATCCCCGAAATTTGGCAGGCAATGGAAACAATTATTGATGCCGATCCTGATGAAGAAGATTTTCATAATATCCTCAACAGAAGTTGCTACATATTAATTAACCGTTGGTTACAAACCCCACAACTGCAAAAATCAATTCCAGACTTAGTCAATCTTTTCCAGCTGAAACCAAATCGCCTAGCTACTTGTTGGACTTCTAAACGTATACGCACTTTGACTAGCAGTTTTACTGAAACTGAAAAATATCTGGCCTTAAAACGTTTGGCTCAGATGTTTATCAAAGAAGTTGAAGAAAATTCAAAAATTGAAGATAAGACGCTGGGAAAATTAATTAATCGATATCCATATCTATATGAAAACAGCTTTATCAATAAGGATACCACTGATGAAGAGCGAGAAGAAATTATAAAAATCAGACAAAAGCAGCAACAAAAATATGAAGTAGATTTATCTAAATATATTACTTATCAAAGGTTGCCCAGAAACAGCTATTCTGTCAAAAATCCTACTCTAATGAAAAACGCAGAATTAAATGATGCTATCCAATATTTCACTGGAAAAGTTGATGGTCGTCAAACATTGCGAAACGAAGCTGAAATGTTTCGTTGCTATTGTAACTTAACTTATTCTTATCGCAGTTTTAAAGATGGTTTATATGAATACTTAACTGATACAATTGACTATGGTTACGGCAAACGAAAATTTAATCATAAACTATATCATAAATTGCAAAATACCTTTTCTCAAAATAATAGTAATAAACCTAATGATTTTCTGATTTTAAGTACTTGTAAAAAGTTATTAAATTTTATAGTTATCGATAGTCTAGAAAAACCCAAACATTTTGTTTTTTATGACTTAATTAATAATCTGGGGACGATAAAAGTTATTGGTATGTTATTAAAAATTGTACTCTTTTGTCGCCAAGCTAAACCTCATTTAGAACAAAGGTTTTCCATTCTGTTTAACCATTATCAAGGATCGACTTCTGGTAAGGTTTGGTGGCTAGTTAAATCTATGGAGACTCTCAATGTTGCTTTAAGCACTAATTTCGGAAAAATTAACCTCTGTTGCTTTTAATAAATACCGATTCACTTAAATATAGTGAAAGTAATGGAGAAATAAGAAATAAGAAGTAAGAAAGCTTAATCAGGACTTACGCAAAGACACTATATATAGCGCATGGTAAATAGAGCGAACGGTTAAAACATTTATAGCGAGCGCTCAACATTCCTGGTTCTATCCCTATCCATAAAAACTTAAATAACTGTCATCTTCAGGGCTAAAGCAAGTACCCTATATGTAGGGTATCTATAGTTCAAAACATTTATGACAAAGTGTAAAATTAATAGCTAAAAAAATCTCATTACGAGATAATTAAATTATCATTGAATTTTCTGAAAACATGGACTTTAATTATATTGATCCCATACCAATATTTACTCTCATCTCACACAAACTATACTATAACTAATTTAGCCAACCACCTAGAAAAAATTAGCCATGATACAATTAATCGTTATTTAAAAATAGAAAATTTGAGTTCACAGGATTTGTGGCGAAATGTTCAAGAAGAAATAATCCCAAATCAAGAGGGATATTTAATTTTTGATGATACAGTGATCCCGAAAAAATATGCTAATAAAATTGAACTTGTACGGCGACAATATAGTGGCAATGAACATCGAGTAATTCGTGGAATTGGAGTAGTTAATTGTATATATTTCAATCCTGAAACTGAACCAGATCGGATTATAGATTATCGGATTTATGACCCAGAAGAAGACAAAAAAACTAAAATTGACCATGTAGAAGAAATGATTTTTGATGTAGTATAAAAGAAGCTACTACCAACAAAAACAGTGTTAATGGATAGCTGGTATGCAACTCAAAGGCTGATGAGATTAATAGATAATTTAGGAAAAATCTATTATTGTCCCTTAAAAAGCAATCGTTTGGTAGATGATACAGGTCGCAATCGAGAAATACAAAAATCTTCAATTATTAACTTGGAATGAAGCAGAAAAATTATCAGGAAAAACCATAAAAATTAAAGGTTTCCCACGAGACAAAAAAGTGAAATTGTTTTGGGCTACTGTTTCTGCCAACAGAACAGAATATATTGTCACTAATGATTTGAGCCAATCTTCTATAGATGATGTAGAATTTGAGTCAAAAACCAGATGTAAAATAGAATAATTTCATAGAGAAATTAAGCAATTAACAGGACTTGAGTTTTGTCAATGCCGTAGGGCGAGAATTCAAAAAAACCATATTGCTTGTGCCATGCTGGTTTGGAATCATTTAAAAGGGTTAGCAGGGAAAATGGGAAAAACTATTTATCAAATCAAATATGAATTGTTGTCTAATTATTTAATAAATGAACTGAAATATCCTTCAATTAAAATTAAGGTTATTTAACTTTTTAACAGTTGGATTTTGGTGAGAAAATTTAAGCGATCGCATAAAAAATTAGCTAGCGTTCGCTATATTTACCATGCGCTATATATAGTGTCTTTGCGTAAGTCCTGCGATAGCTAAAACCAGACAATAGTTGAATCAAATTGCGGAAAGTGACTTCAATCTTAAAACGCCAAATGTAAGCGGTTAAAATCTCTGTTGCGGATAGAGTGAAATCAGTTGAAAGCAGAATTATTTGTTTGCCCTCCGGCCACACAGCGAGTACAAAGCGCACCCTTTGAAGGGGGCAATCCCAATGCAAATCTATGGCGCGATATTTGAGTGTCACCATCTTACCGTAAAGTAGTAGAGTTTCTGTAGTGAAGCAGTCTTTCTCGTCAAACAAATCGCGCAATTTGACTGATTTACCCCAGATGCGAGGTCTACCACGACTGGGTTTGAGCGGTGGTGTTGGTAAAGGATGTTTGCCGACTGCATTGATTCGTACTCTTGTAATTAAGTGTAGCTTGTGTTTCCTTAACTCTTCAATCAACTGTTTAGAGGCAAAGTAAGCATCAAGGATAATATAGCTACCAGCATCGATAAGTTCTACGCACAAAGTAGACATTCGCTCTACTATTGTAGTTTGATCATCCTCAGTCATTTTGATACCATCTTGCAACCCCAAAGTCACAGGAACCGCTTTCAAACAAGAGCCTGCTTCTAAGAGTAAAGTGATAACTCCAAAATAATGACCTCGTATCCACTCTGGCTTGGTTACGTTTTCTGATTCATTGTGTAGTTTTTTCACCGCAGGCATTTTTTTTCCTTCCTTACCGATTGAACAGTAGCTCTGAGGGACAATAAAAAGGCCAAACTAGAAAGTTCACTAACTTAGTCCACTCTATAACTGTGGCCTTTGCTCTGAAGCGATTATTTCTTCTGTTACAATCTAATTGTGTTAATTGATTTTCTGTTTTAACGTAGTAAAGTAATTAGCTAATCAAGTCAATTTAAAATTAAATATGACTATCTATTGAAGGTAGGGATGTTGGCAAAAAAATATAATCGAATAAAACATTCAATGGCTCGAATAGCTAAAAACTAAATTCTGAATATATTCTATTTATCAATACAAACTGGATTATGGCTATACCAATTGTTAAACGTTATTTAATTGCTTTAGAGCAATACAAGTGGGTGGGAGTAGCAACTTTCGCAGTAGCAGTAGGTGTTTCAGGAATAGTTGCTTTGCAGCCAGTTCCTGAACCAAAACATACAATTCTAGGTACATTGAGGAGTATTAGTCCTCCTATATTATTTTCTAATACTGGTAGTACAATCCAAGAAAGAGCTGCGGCAGTTACCCCAGATATGTTGCTAAATGATGAAGTTAGACAGGCAGCAGCAGAAAAGGTTTTGGTAGACCCAAGAAAGCTGAAGGGAGCCCAATTAGTTGTAAAATCAGGTATATACTATGTATCTTATGAAGATACAGATGCAGAAAAAGCTGTAGAAGCAGTAGATGTACTGATGGCAGAAATTGTCAAGCAAAGCAGAAAAATTAATGCTACTTATCAAACAACTATTATTGATGAAGTAAAAAAACGTTTGCCTGGAGCAATTGAAGAATTGAAAAACGCTCAACAGGAACTACAGAAATTTGAAAGAGAAGAGGAAGCCTTGTTGATAACATCAAGAGCTGCTGCTTTACCAGCAGCGATCGCAGGTGTCCGACAACAACAAACTCAGATTAAGTTAGAGTTAGAAGGGGTAGAAGCTCAAATTAATAGTTTAGAGGAACAGTTAGGGTTAACTGCAGATCAAGCTTATGTAGCACGTGCACTCGCTGCCGATCCAATTATAGCCAATCTCCGAGTGCAGTTGTATCAAGTAGAAAATGAGTTAGATAAGTTATTATTAGATTTTACAGAAGAATATCCACCTGTAGTTGAGTTGCGGAGGCAAAAACAAGTTGCAGAAAAACAGCTACAACAACGTGCGGCAGAAGTTTTAGGAGGTAATGGTATTGCAGCACCATTGAGACAGGTAGATCAAATTCGAGTTGATGCTTCTTTAGATCCCACAAGACAACAGTTGTCAGAAACCCTAATTTCTCTGAAAGCTCAAAAGGAGCAGTTAGAACGACAGCTACAAACAACTATTGAAACTGAGAAGGAATTGGAAGTTGAGTATAAAACTATCCCTGATAAGCAATTAGAATTAGCTAATTTACAAGAAGAAGTTGCTGTGAAGAAGTCTCGTCTTGATAATATGCAAACTACTTTAGAAGATGCTGAGGCAGCAGAAGCAGAGATCACTAGCAGTTTAGCCGTTGCTCAAAAAGCTGGTGTTGCTAAGAAAGGTGAGGTAGGAGAAAAAAGTATGCCTTTAATGATGGCAGTAGGAGGACTAGCAGGGATAGTTGTTGGTGGAGGTTTAATTTTTGCCTTGGGAATGCTTTCTGGCAAGTTCTATTCTTGGGAAGAAATCAAAACAGCTTTAAAGGAAAAAGATGTGCCGTTATTGGGTTTGTTGCCTGATGTGATGCTTTTTGACCTAGATATGGATATGGATCTAGAGAAAATGCCTTTGTTATTAGAGCGTAATTCACCTTATCTAGAATTCTATGAAAAGTTGCGGACAAATTTGCACCGTCAGGGAAGTCAAGCTCCAAAAGTTTTGGTATTAAGTAGTGGAGCTAAAGGAGAAGGGAAAACATTTTGTGCTTATAATTTGGCGATCGCTGCTGCACGAGCAGGTAAACGAACACTGGTCATCGAAGCAGACTTAAGGTCTCCATCAAACGCTGAGTCTCTCAAAATTCTTCCTCATCCACATAGCTATGCTGAACCACTTCGTTATTATGGGGATATTAATGATTGTATTCGACAAGTACCAGAGATAGAAAATCTTTATGTGATACCTAGTCCTGGTGTTGTCAAACAACCAGGAAGAATAATTGAATCAAGTGAAATGCAAAGGCTGCTTTCGGACTCGCGACATCGTTTTGACTTTGTTATCCTAGATGCTCCTTGTATGACTCAGAACAATGATGCTTTTATTCTAGAGCCATATACTGATGGGATGATTATTGTGACTCGACCACAGTATACTCTATCAGGTATGTTGACAGAAGTTATAGAACAGCTAACAAATGATGAAGAGGATGAATCTACTAAGTCTGGTCCTAAGTTTTTAGGAGTTGTGGTCAACGGGGCCGATATTCCTGTAGAGTTTGCATTGGAAACATTGGATTATTTGGATCTCTCTGAACCACAGATTGCTGATTCACCTAGAACTAGCATTGGAGCTACAGCATCTACAGCAGGAGTTGGTAACCCAGGTTAATAGTTGATAATAGCTTTTATAATTGTAGAGACTTTAATTTAAAGGTCTCTACTACACCTTAAATTTAGGATAATTCAATTTGAATCGTATTATTGAGTGATTTATTTTTTTCCAGCTTAATTTATTGTTGAATCCCTTCTACTCCCCAAACAGGAGCCTTTTGTGCTGCTCTTAAAATAAATGCACCCATTTTTTCTACTACCTCTTGAGACATCCAATTTTCAGTAACTTGACGACAGAAATATGTATAATCACTGCCATCATATATCATCGGGTTTCTGAAAAAAGCAACTAAATTATCAAGATTGTCTCGTGATGGTGTTGCTCCCTCTAGATTTTTTAAGGATAGAGAGATTGGAGGGTTGACTAAATTTGCTCCTCCTACATGACAGTTGAGACAATTTTTTGCAAACATTTGTTTTCCATCAGATAAATCTTCAGCAGAAAACTTCTTTGTTTCACCTTGCTCGTTCAGTTTTATTTCTACTGGTTGTTTAGCATCTAAATATCTTTCTACATAAGAATCTATAGCAGCTTGAGCTGATTGAGTATTAAAAATTATTACCTGAACAATAATTAATATTATTAGTATAAAACGAATTACTAATGATTTCTTCAACATACTACTTTTATTATTTTGCTAACTACAAACATCAAAGATAAATAATTGATTTTAGATTAGGGTTTAATGAAGAGAAAACTAAATTTTTTTGTTTCCCATCAAAAAAACAATAATCTAAAATCATCAATCAATATTTCTCAAGAAAAAGAATTTTAACGGTAGATTTTACCGCCTCCCCATCCTTTGCCTAAAACTTTAGGCTGTACAAGAATGTAACCAGCGATCGCGTATAAATCATCCTCAGTGAGATTTCTCATCTCTGGGTAAATATCAGCACTCTTGATACTAGGATGAAACTCAGATATTTCATAAAATCCATCATAAGTAGTAGGATTTTCCATGTAGTCTATGAGACCTTCTATGTTATCTCGTGCTGGATAGGCCAAAGCTAAAACTTCTGGGTCTAGAGAAACATCAGGATTTGTTTTGGTAATTCCTCCTACATGACACTGAGAACAAACATTATTAAATTCCCGTCTGCCTCTGGTGTATTCCTTAATAGTAAGTACAACTTCTTCACCATCGTCATTCAGAGGCAAAGTCCGATCATTATCAGTTAATTCGGCAGCAGTGGCACTGTTGATGAACGTTTGAAACGTTAGGAACAGTATAGTAACTACAGCGATGAAAAATTTTTTCAAGTTTCTTCTCCTTAAAACTGGCAAGTTAATCAACCAACACAGATATGTTCATTAATGGAAATATTTCCGTAGGAACCTGAAGTAACAGAACTTCAGATTTATTGAACTTTGATCTAATTTTTATTTATCAGTGTTCAAGTGTCAATTAGTCAAGTATTTAGCTAGTTTTATTAGGAATCAGACTTTCGTTGTTGGGCCAATATGTGAGACATGATTGCCTTGGCATCCTCTAAGGCCAAACGGGTTTGAGAATGCTTATAAGATATCCCCATTTGGTCACAAAGACGAAGCACCTCATTTACATGGACATTAAAGTCTTCTGCTATTTCTTGGATTGATATATCAGCAAAACCCATAAATTTTTTTCACTCTATTTATTAATTAGATCAAGCCAGTTAAAAAAATTCCTTTGAAGCTCCCAGAATTTAATTCTGAGGTGTAGCTTGAATCTTATTCTCATTTGTCAAGGAATTATGCTGTTCTGTCTGAAAGGGTAAATGACAATATGGTCCTGCTTCTAATGACTCGGCAGAACTAAGGGTGGTAGAAAGAGGTTTATGAAGGCGAATTAACTGAGCCAGAGTTTTCTTTAATTGGGTACGAGGTACAATTGCGTCTACAAAACCATGTTCCAATAAATACTCAGAAGTCTGAAAGTTGTCAGGTAACTTTTCACGAACTGTTTGTTCGATAACTCGTCGTCCAGCAAAACCTATTGTTGCTTTGGGTTCAGCGATAATAATATCTCCAAGCATGGCAAAACTTGCAGTTACACCACCTGTAGTGGGATGAGTTAAAACTGGAATGTATAGGAGTTTAGCTTCTCGGTGCTGTTCTAGGGCTCCCGATATCTTGGCCATTTGCATCAGGCTTAACATTCCCTCTTGCATTCTGGCTCCACCAGAAGCACAAATAATTACTACAGGTAAATGTTCTTTAGTGGCCTTTTCAATTAATCGGGTCAGTTTTTCTCCAACAACTGAACCCATACTTCCTCCCATAAACTGGAAATCCATAACTCCCAAGGCCACAGGTTCAGCTTCAATGTTACCGATTCCTGTTTGTACCGCATCTACAAGTCCAGTTTTTCTTTGATATTCTTGGAGGCGATCACTATATGGTTTGCGATCGCGGAATTTCAAGGGGTCTGTCGCTCTGACTTGTTCGTTAATTGGCATCCAGGTGTTATTATCTATCAATTGTTGAATTCGCTCATCACTAGATACTCGTATATGGTGTCCACATTCTAGGCAAACCATTTGATTTGCTTGGAGGTCTTTTGTGTAAGTTAGAGTTCCACAAGCTTGACATTTGAGCCAAAGTCCATCAGCAATTTCTCGTTCAGGTCTTTGTTGAGAATTATGGGCTGATTTTTGTCGATTTGCAAACCAATCAAATAGAGACATTAAAATATTTTTGAATTAATTATTCAGTGATTAAATTTTTGGTTAAGCTCTGTATTATACAGCTATTCAGGTAAGAGGTCTAGCAATAGAACTATAGTACTACCGATTAAGGTTAGAGCAATAGTTCGTCAAAGTTATAGTTACATAAGACACACCTTTATTCAACTTAGTATGGATTAGGGTATTGATAATCAACCGAGATGATTTGTGAAGATAATCATTAATTTTACATTCTCTTTGAGATTTGGTGAAAAAGAATAAACTTATTGTAAAAGTAGGCAACAGCTCCAGAAGGCAACAGGGAAGAGATTTTCTGAAAAAAGCCATGGGCGACTTTGGTAACGCCAGCTAATTTAGGCATCTTGGATATAAGGTCTTAGAAAATGGTTGAACAACAGCCTTATATAATTTCTGGAGATGTCTACTAACTAAACACTTTGCTATACCATCTTCAATAATTAACAATTAATAATTAATAATTAATAATTATCTCTCCTGAAAACGGATAGGATTGACTAAAATGATTTTTTTGATTTTTTATCCTTAAAAGGAGAGGCTTTAGACCTTAATTATTCGGTAATTGTATGTCCTAAATTCTCTTCGTTGACTATAAATTAAAGGAATTTCTGTCATAGTTTGAAAAGTTTGGCTTGATAATCGTTGATTTAGCCTATGGTTTGTATGCTTAGAGTTTTAGTTGTGGCGTAGCTACTCTGAAACTATGGCCAACATTGACTGGTTCTCAAAATCAGGGTCAGAATCCAGGGAAAAACAGATTAAAGTAAGTAGATAATATATCACTACCCCAGATAACCGTCAAACCAGCCCCCATTGCTAAAAACGGTCCAAATGGCATTGGTTGTCGTCGATCTAGCAAACCTATGGCGATCGCTCCTCCACCGACAAATGCTCCCATCGCACAGGCAAGAAAACAAGCTAGTAGTAAATATTTCCACCCTAACCAAGCTCCTATCATTGCTGCTAGTTTGGCATCTCCTCCACCCATAACTGTTTGCCCAAAAGCTATGGAGCCTAATATAGAGATTAAGTCAAGGAGCCATAGACCAAGTACTGCTCCAATAATACCTATCATTAAATAATTGACTAGATTATTTACTTGAAAATTTGTCTCTAATGTGGTAGTTATTTGAAAACCTAAACCTAAGATTAATCCTGATTGGGTTAGAGGATTAGGTAGAGTCATGGTGTCCAAGTCAATCATAGACAAAGCCAGTAGCCAACTAAAAAAAGTCCAATAGCCTAGGGTTGAGATAGTAATTCCAAATTTCCAGAAAACAACTAAAAATAGTAAGGCTGTGATTAATTCTACTACTGGATAACGGATAGAAATAGGATTTCGACAATGACCACAACGTCCGCGCAACCATAGCCAACCAAATATAGGGACATTTTCTGTGGCTTTTAATCGACTATGACATTGGGGACAGTGGGATGGAGGCCAAAATATAGATAGTCCTGCGGGTATCCGATAAATGACAACATTGAGAAAGCTGCCGATGGATGCACCCAGGGTAAATACAATTAGAGCCAGAGGCCATATTCTGAGTAAGTCCATATAATTCAAGTCAAAAGTTAAAAGTTAAATTCCTAGCTTTACGAGAATTGGAGGATATCCTAAATAAAGCTACAACTGCCACACCAATAAGACTTAGGCAAAAAAATATTTACTAACAGGACTTAGGCAATAATAATATACATATCAGTTCAAAACTATTGCGCAATAGTATTTATCGTGTTTATCTAATGTTGGCTTTTATACCCGCGCTCTCCTGGAAGGGAGCGTCGTATGGGAATGCCAACCAATGCTATAACAAAACTAGGAGCGTGTTAGTAATAGGTCGAAAACATTGAAAGCTAGATATAAATATGGAATCTATCCTAATCATATTCAAATAACTAAATTAAATCAGCTATTTGGTTGTTGTCGATATGTTTGGAATCAAAGTTTAGCATATTGTAATCAACTATATGTTGATGGTCAAAAGAAACCTAGTTATGTTGATTTAACCAAGGAATTCATAACTCAAGCTAAAAAAGAATTAGTTTGGTTAAAGGAAGTTGCATCTACTCCATTACAACAGTCTCTCAAAGATTTAGACCAAGCTTACAGAAACTTCTTTGATAGTTGTACTGGAAAACGTAAAGGTATCAAGGTTAAACCTCCAAAGTTTAAGTCCAGAAAAACAAAGCAAACTGCTAGATTCGTAGGGGCTAATTACAAAGTTTGCCAGGATAAAATATATCTACCAAAGGTAGGTAAGATTAAAATTGTTTGGTCTAGAAAATTACCCGCTGAACCTAGTTCTTTAACAATAATCAAAGATTCAGCTAATCGCTACTTTGCTAGCTTTGTAGTAGAAATAAATCCTGAAACGTTGCCTAAAACTGACAACTCAATAGGCATTGATTTAGGTATTTCAACTTTTGCAACCTTGAGTAACGCAGATCAAATTAATGCTCCAAAACCTCTTAAAAACAACCTCAAAAAGTTAGCTAAATTCCAGCGTAAATTTCCCAGAACTGAACCAGGCAGTAAACCTATACGAAAAACGTAGACTAAAAATAGGTAAACTTCATGCCAAAATCAAAGATATTAGAACTGATTTTCTGCACAAGTTATCAACTGATGTAGTCAAAAAATACGACACAATTGTACTAGAAGACTTAAATGTTTCCGGTATGGTTAAAAACCGCCAATTAGCCAAGGCCATTAGTGATTTAGGCTGGAGACAATTTAGGACTTTTACTGAGGCTAAGTCCGAGAAATATGGTAGAGAATTTAGAACTATTTCTAGGTGGGAGCCTACATCTCAAAAGTGTTCTAATTGTGGTTTTAAAGGTGGTAAGAAAGAATTAAATGTCAGGTAGTGGACTTGTTTTAATTGTGGAACACATTCCATGACCGTGATATCAACGCTGCTATAAATATTCTCAATGTAACTCACGCTTGATGAAATCTGCTGTAACATTTCTCAAATCTCAAATAGATAAAGTGCACAATCTTTGCATTTTAGATAATAGGGAAGAGAGAAGAAATACTTTATCTCATCTATAATGAGAACCGATATATATACTGTTTCAAACTCAAAAAAGGTAAGCATTCAGCTATTAGCATTCAGTATTCAGCTTTTTTTTTGTGAAGGCATTAAACAAATTTGCTCTAAATAGCTAAGATCTGTAGATGTACTTTAACTCATACTTGAGAATGAGAGCTTTAGTCTCTCAATAATTTCATAAAACTTTATTTTGTATAAAGCTAATGGCTAATAGCTGACGGCTTAATGCTTACCAACATGGTATCAAAACTAATTCATCAATAAATTTTTGATTCAATTAACTCTAAAGGGACAAAAAATTCACCTGGTAACAAAATTGGCTGTTGGGAGAATATTAGACCAGCTCGATAACTAACGGGACTAATGGCCACGCCTAGGGGACATTTAACTTGGTCAGGATGGGTCTCCAGATAAGCGCGATAGAGTAGTTTTGCTAATTTTTGTAGGGATGGAGTAAGTAATAGGGCAATATTTGAATCTGCATACTTTACTGGTCTTTTTTGTGTAGCGTTTACCACGATAAATCCTGATAAATATTTATAGATATATAGCGCTACGCGCAAGTCAAAAGTCAAAAGTTAAAAGTTAAAAGTTAAAAGTTATCTCACAAGTACTATTCACAAGTTAAAAGTCAAAAGTTAAAAGTTATCTCACCAGAGAGTTTTAACTACCCAAATGTTCGGGAAACAGGATTTAGGAATCTCGGCGCCCTAAATACGTAGTTCTATATTTGCTACTTTTTAATATTTTGTTTTAACTCGCTTCACCATTTTTGCTGCGCGATATAAATACACAGCATTCCATTAGGAGAGAAATAATCAAGATAAAAGTAAAGAGCAAAACTTTTAAACTTCCCTTTTTATCCATTTCAGATTTTTGGTTTTACAAGCAGCTCCGAATTTCAAAATTGGTGTTCTGCAATTAAAATTTAATCAACTTTTAAATTTATCTTTCTCCTTCTTGATAATCCTGATTCAACTAATTAAAGTATACCATTAATAATGGTACAATTGATTCTGAGATTATCATGGGAAAATTTTGTTTGCAAGCTCCTTTTAAACCTACGGGTGACCAACCTCAAGCGATCGCTCAATTAACTACTAATATTGAAGCTGGACATGATTTTCAAACATTACTAGGAGCTACTGGTACGGGTAAGACTTTTTCTATAGCTTCTGTGATTAAAAATATTGGCAGACCGACGTTAGTTTTGGCTCATAATAAAACATTGGCTGCTCAGTTATGTAATGAGTTAAGGGATTTTTTCCCTGATAATTCTGTGGAATATTTTATTAGTTATTATGATTATTATCAGCCGGAGGCTTATATTCCGGTGACGGATACATATATAGAGAAAACTGCTTCTGTTAATGATGAAATTGATATGTTGCGTCACTCGGCAACTCGGTCTCTTTTTGAACGCCGAGATGTAATTGTTGTTGCTTCGATTAGTTGTATTTATGGTTTGGGAATGCCGGCTGAATATTTAAAAGCTGCTATTTCTTTGGAAGTGGGTGAAGAAATCGATCAACGACAAATTTTGAGAGATTTAGCGACAGTTCAATATACTAGAAATGATTTAGATTTAGGTCGAGGAAAGTTTAGAGTTAAGGGCGATGTTTTGGAAATCGGACCTGCTTATGAGGATAGAATTATTCGAGTAGAATTTTTTGGGGATGAAATAGATGCTATTCGTTATGTTGACCCTGTAACTGGAAAAATTCTTCAAAGTTTGGAGTCTTTGAATGTATATCCGGCGCGTCACTTTGTTACTCCTGAAGAAAGATTAGAAGAGGCTTGTAATGATATTGAAACAGAATTAGATGAGCGATTAGAGGAATTAGAAAAAGCAGGAAAATTGTTAGAAGCTCAACGTTTGGAACAGCGTTGTAGATATGATATAGAAATGTTGCGCGAAGTGGGATATTGTAATGGAGTGGAAAATTATTCTCGGCATTTAGCAGGTAGAAAAGCGGGGGAACCGCCGGAATGTTTGATTGATTATTTTCCGAAAGATTGGTTATTAATTATTGATGAATCTCATGTGACTGTTCCGCAAATTCGGGGAATGTATAATGGCGACCAAGCTAGGAAAAGAGTTTTAATTGAGCATGGGTTTCGTTTGCCTAGTGCTGCAGATAATCGACCTTTAAAATCTGATGAATTTTGGCAAAAGGTTAATCAATGTATTTTGGTTTCTGCTACTCCTGGAGATTGGGAAATAGAAAAGTCTGAGGATAGAATTGTTGAGCAAATTATTCGTCCGACTGGTGTTGTTGACCCGGAAATTTTTGTGCGTCCGACTGAGGGTCAGGTTGATGATTTATTGGGTGAAATTAGGCAAAGGGTTAAGCTGGAAGAAAGAGTTTTAATTACTACTTTAACTAAGCGGATGGCTGAAGATTTGACTGAATATTTGCAGGAGCAAAATGTGAAGGTTCGTTATTTGCACTCTGATATTAATTCTATTCAGAGAATTGAGATTTTACAGGCGTTGCGAGAGGGAGAATTTGATGTGTTAATTGGGGTTAATTTATTACGGGAAGGTTTGGATTTACCAGAGGTTTCTTTGGTAGCTATTTTAGATGCGGATAAAGAGGGATTTTTACGAGCGGAACGTTCTTTAATTCAGACTATTGGTAGAGCGGCGCGTCATGTCCGGGGTCAGGCTATTTTATATGCTGATAATTTGACAGATAGTATGATTAAAGCCATAGATGAAACTGAAAGAAGGCGAGGAATTCAGTTGGCATATAATAAGATGAATAATATTACACCCAAGCCTGTTATGAAAAAACAAAGTAATGCAATTTTGGCGTTTTTAGATGTATCGCGTCGTTTAAATTCTCAACAGTTGGAAGAGGTTTATGAACAGGTAGATGAGTTGTCTTTGGAGGATCTGCCGGAGTGGATTAAAAAGTTAGAAAATCAGATGAAAGAAGCGGCGAAAAATTTAGAATTTGAAGAGGCAGCTAAATTGCGGGATAGAATTAAATATTTGCGGGATAAATTAGTAGGTAATTCGTAAGCATTTAGTCGTCAGCTATCAGCTATTAGCTTGTAGTTTTAGATAAAAGCTTTACTAATTGAGTCAGAATTAAATCTTAAACTACAAAACCTGGCTTTAAAATCTATAATTCATTTAAACCTCCTCGTTTGCTGAGAGCTGATAGCTAATAGCTGAATATTTACGGTAATTATTGAAATTTATCAAAAAAACAAAATAATCTATAGATTGGAAATGCTATATTTATGCTAAAATTTTAGTATTTGTAATCTTGAAGATAATAATCATGCTATCTATTGATGAACTAATGAAAGAAGCTTTATCTCTATCAAACAACGCCAACTAGCATGAGAAAATGCCATATTCAAGCAGTTTAACAGACAAAGAA
>NZ_JBNHEP010000241.1:0-27795 GCF_050015995.1 Dapis brunnea BLCC-M229
TTCCTGATTTCCTGAAGTTGGGAAAAATTTAGTAGTCATAAAATTTGAGGAAGATTGATTAGAGAATTTAATTGGGGAGAATCTACTAGGTAGGGGTTTGGTCTCCAAAACAGATAAATGATTAATCCCAATTATCCTCAACAATACTGCCCAATGAAATTACGCAGTTTATGTATCTCAAGAGCTTCAATCAAATTCCTCCTAGCTATTTCTATAATTATTTTTATTCTTTCCTTCTTCCTTCTTGCTTCTTACCGAATTACTCTGCTTCCCCTTTCAAGGGGAAAAAAGCGGTTGAGGGATGGCAAAGAAACCTCGCCATATCCAATTGACCAAGAGAAGAAATAATATTTCCTTATATTCAATTCCCGTGCGGTTTTAACCAGAGGTAATTATCCATTATCCATTATTCATTATCCATTATCCATTAATGAACTCTTCCTTATTTCCTCAACTTACAACAGCATTTTTTTGAACCATTTCTTCTAATTGTTTGCGAGTTAAACAACGACGTTCCGAAGAATAAGCCATCAAATTAACACCATTCATCATCCGCACTGTACTAACTCGTACACGAAAATCATCTGTCAAAAACCAACAACGTTCCTGTCCTTGGTTTCTTTCATATTCTGTATCAATTGTCAAAACTCCATCAGTAGCAAAATGATATCTACCCACTACAGGAATACCTTCAACATAACCACGATTACGCAAAAATTTTCCAGTTCTACCCGTTTCAGTATCAGGAATATCAACTAAAATAGCAGCATAATTTGGATTAGGTTCATCATTATCTAAATTATCTTGCCAATTAAAACTTGCACCACCTGTTGCTAAAACTGGATTTACTTTTTGCTGTTCACAAACTTCGATAACTTTCGGGTCATCTTTTAGTAAAACTTTGACGATTAAATTAGATTTACCAGACTCATCTTGAGCAGAATCAAAATGATGAACAGTACGTTGAGAAAACCATGTTCCCTCACTTTTGATAAAAAAATCCATCATTGTCATTGGCGTAGTGAATTGCATCTTTATTTTCACCTCTAAAGTTTTATTAATATCCACCAGATTTTTAGTTAAGAAAAATCAACAAAAATCTAGTTGAGAGTCATAAAATTATAGGATAAATCAAATGGAGACTTTTGAATAGATAATTAACGAACCTTTATATGCAATCTAATGTAAATAGCAAGCTATCCTCAAACAAAATGCAGTTTCAATCAGCTACAGAAATTATTCAAGCTTATCAGCAAAACGAAAATCTTATTGGTAGTAATTTACAAGGTATAGATATTAGTGAAATTGAACTATATCAAATTAATCTGAGTCAAAGCAATTTACAACAAGCCAAGTTAAATAATACTATTCTGATCGGAGCAAATTTGAGTAAAGCAAATTTGAGTGGAGCAAATCTTAAAGGTGCTGATTTACGAGGAGCCAACCTTCAGGGTGCAAACTTGAGTGGAGCAGATTTAACTAATACTTATTTGAATAGAGCTGAACTACAAAATGTTAATTTTGCCAATGCTAACTTGGAAGGTGCTAAACTACAAGTAGCATACTATGATGGGCTTACTGTTTGGCCGGAAGGATTTGCTTACAAACAATCGGGAGCAGTTGGACCTAGAGCTAATTTAAGTGGAGCTTTCTTAAATACAGCTTACCTCAGAGGAGCTGACTTGCGCGGTGCTAATTTGCGGGGTTCTTATCTGAGTGGTACAGACTTGACAGGTGCTAATCTGCAAGGTGCAGCTTTGAGCGGGGCAAATATGAAGGGAGCTTTTTTGATAGGTGCTAATTTGCGTGATGCTCGACTTAATGCCGTAGAGTTAGATGGAGCAGATTTACGAGCTGCTGATTTAACAGGGGCAAGTTTAGATAATATTATTAGTATTGCTGGAGTAGATTTTACTTTAGTGCAGGGATTGAGTGATAATGCCAGAGCTATGTTATGTGGATATCCAGGCAAAGATTTGAGCACTTGGAATTCTTTTAGTCGGACTAATACTGAGAGTAGTTTGTTATCCTACTTGAATGATTTTTGAGTAAGTAGGAGTTTGCTCACCAAACCCTTGCAATTAATTCCCGTGACTTTCGGTTCAGTAGTAGACTGACACATATTCAATGCTGCGTTGCGACGAATTGCTGAATCCCTTTCATAGTATTAATTTAAGCCTTCTAACGCACCCTACTAGACTGACACAGCTAATTTTGTGCATTAGAAAATGGGGGGATGGGGTGATGGGGTGATGGGGAGATGGGGTGCGAGACGAAAAAAGCTAATCCACTATTTTAGGTGTGTCAGTCCACTACAATTTTGTGCAATAGGTGTAGGTTGGGTTGAGGTATCGAAACCCAACAAAGCCTTGTTATTGGGTTTGAGTAGCATAAATCAGAATTTCCCGGTATTATTTAATTCGTTCTACCCAACAGACTTCTATTTGTGTAGTGCTATATTAGGCGATCGCCTGGTTGACGAGTTTATCTAAAATCTAAAAACTGTAGCGCAATAGTTAAAATGAAGTGAGGCGATCGCCTGGTTGACGAGTTTATCTAAAATCTAAAAACTGTAGCGCAATAGTTAAAATGAAGTGAGGCGATCGCCTGGTTGACGAGTTTATCTAAAATCTAAAAACTGTAGCGCAATAGTTAAAATGAAGTGAGGCGATCGCCTGGTTGACGAGTTTATCTAAAATCTAAAAACTATAGCGCAATAGTTGAATTAATTATCAATTAATAGTGAGACAATACAATTTCTGGCGTTGCTGAATGAATGTATGATTTCACAGGAGTCAGGAGTCAGGAGTCAGGAGTCAGTAGCTAGAAAGCAGTTTTTCGGTAACTAAATAAGAATAAATAGGTATAATTTACACTATTGTTTTGGCTAAAAATTTACAATTAGTTGAATTTCATACCTCAAATCAGCAACGCCCAATTTCTCTGTAACAATGCACTTAATAATTCTTGCCCAGAATAGTCTTATTATTGCCTATAGTTCAGGAAAAATCTTAGAAAGACCAAGGATTCCTAACTACAGAAAAAAAGGGGGAATGGCTACAGTTAGTTACCCTTCTCGAGTATTAAAACTTAAAGGTAATCAAATTAGAGTGCCACTAGGTAATACTTGTAAGCGCTGGTTTGGTCTAGATTGCTTTTATATTCCTATGCCGAGTAATCTCAACTTTGCTTCTATTAAAGAACTGAGAATATTACCGAGAAATAGATGCTTTTATTGGGAATTTGTCTATGAAAAAGAAGAAGAAGTAGTTAAACCTCAATTAAATCAAGAAAATGTCTTAGGAATAGACCATGGTTTAAATAATTGGTTGACCTGTGTATCTAATGTCGGTACTAGCGCGGGTTATAGATGGGAAACAGATTAAATCAATGAATCGTTGGTACAACAAACAAGTATCAACTATTGAAGAAAATAAACCGACTGGATTTTGGTCAAATAGGCTAGCTGCCATTACAGAAAAACGTAACCGCCAAATCCGATTTGGGTATAAATAAAGCAGCCAGAATAGTAATTAATCATTGCTTAAAAAATTCTATTGGTACAATAGTGTTTGCCTGGAATCAAGGTCAGAAAAATCAAATAGAATTAGGGAAAAAAAGTAATTCAGAATTTGTACCAATTCCTATAATTATAGATTTCTACAGATTATCATAGGTTTCTAAGAACGGACAACAAATCTCATTCCCCCTTTAACTCCTAACCCATTCTTTTGATACCTAGGAATAACATGAATATTGCAGTGCATCATTTTTTGTCCTCCAGCGCGATTAACATTTATCCCTACATTAAATCCATCCGGATTATACTTTTCCTGTAAAATTTTCTGTACCTGATTTACCATTAACCAACATTCTAATTGTTCCTCTATAGGCAACTCAAAATAATTTGCTAAATGACGCTTTGGTATAATTAATGTATGCCCTTTTGTCACTGGATAGCCGTCAAGTATTGCATAAGCTTTTGCTGACTCTGTAATTAACTGTAGATTTTTACGGGGGTTACAAAATAGGCATTTGTTTTCCGAATTTTTTTGCTGATTATAATGAATATATTCATAAATTTCACACAATTCATCGGTGTGGATAGATTTGAAAGGTAAATTAACTAAACACTGATAAGTTGGTTTCTTGTGTATGTAATGTTCTCGAAAACCTTCTCGCTTCAAACCTCTTCTCACAGCATAATAAGCTTTTCCCCCTGACTTTAATAATTGGGAAACTTGCATCAAAACTTCGGTTTGTACTTCGTCAAATAAAACATTTAATACATAAAAACAAAGAATAGTATCAAAATTTCCCTGGGGATATTCAGGAAAATAATAAGGGTCGTAACCAGTAACATCAAAACCTTTTTGTCGTAGTAATTTCACATCGTTACCCAAACCACAACCAAAGTCGAGAATTTTACCTACTAGCAAATTTTTCTCTAGCATTAGTTGGGCTGGAAATGAGATAAATCTACGTTCTTTAGCAGTAAAGTGGGTATATTTGTTTAATTGTTTATTGGTAAACAATGATACTTTTGCGATGGAGTAATCTAGAATACAATAATTATATGATGATTTATATCATCTTTGGGTAATCAATTATAAATAAAATCTTATTGTAGGGGCAATTTATGAATTGCCTTTACTCTCCTCTGTGTTTCCTGTTCCCTATTATTGATGAGTATTCAAGCAAGCATGGTATTAGTTTTCAGAATCAATTAGGTTTTTGATAATTAGTCTATTGTCAATATTTAATTTATACATCAGTGCGCAAAAAGAAAAATCTACTTGCTGACTTATTTAACTTTTGCCTTTTGCAATTTTTTTAATATTGATGCTTTAAACTCTGAAAGATTTTCAAAATAAACATCCTAGAGCTAAATTTATATTTTGATTCTCTGGATAAGTAGTTAGGCAAAATTCAACAAAGGTGGAACTGGAGTAAATAAATTTTCCCGAACACTGACTGACTTGTGTAAAGTTTCAGGTTTAGATACCAAACTCCTACGGACTCCTCCTCAGAAATATTCCTAGAACTAAATTTATATTTTGATTCTCTAGATAAGTAGATAGGCAAAATTAAACATAGGCAGAATTGGAGTAAGTAAATGTTCCTAAACCCCGACTAACTTCTGTGCAGGTTTAGAGACCAAACCCCTATAGACTCCTCCTCTTCAAAATTCACTCTCTTGATCGCCTGGTACTTAACTTCTGTTTCAAAACCTCAAAATTTTTAACTTTACTAACTACAATTAATTTCAAGGTTGAGCTAATGAATTATCGACAAACAAGCTGGTTTTATCTGGTTTTTGACTTTAAAAGTTCAGTCATTCCTAATATTTTTATGAGAGTATTAGTGATTATGATATTTGCTCTGGGAGTTACTATCGCTCAGGATCATAATTTGCCAATGAGTCAGCCAATTTTAGGTAGTATTATCCCTGGAATTGTCTTGGGTTTATTGCTAGTGTTTAGAACAAATACAGCTTACGATCGATATTGGGAAGGTCGGAAATTAATCGGTTTGATTGCTAAAAATTGCTCCCTTATGGCAAAAAATATAATGGTTTTTGTGCCAGAGAATAATAGTGAAGATTACCGCAAAAAAATATCTCATATTAAACTTTTAAATGCCCTATTTATTGCAATTAAACTTCAACTTCGGCAGGAGCAAGTCAAAGAAGAAATTAGAAACTATATTTCTGAAATTCAGTATCTACAATTGGCTAGAGCTAAGAATATGCCTCTACAAATCATTAAATGGTTAGCAACATATTTTGAGGAACTTACAAAAAATAATTCAATCGATCAATTAACCTTAATAAATTGGAATAAACAGATTGAAGAAATTTATATTTATTTTGGTGGTTGTGAACGAATTGCCTCCACTCCTATACCTAAAGCTTATTCCATTCACTTAAAACATTTATTAATAATATATTGCTTTGCTATTCCTTTTCAATTTGTTGCTGAATTAAGTTGGTGGACAATTCCCGTCGCAGGTATTATTAGTTTTGCTCTTTTAGGAGTTGAAGCTATAGGTTTAGAAATAGAAAATCCTTTCGGTTACGATTATAATGACCTCCCCTTGGATAATATTGGAATCAAAATGACAGAAGATATTCAGGAAATCATTAACTCTGGTTCCTTTAATAACTCAGAATTATGGCAGGGGTTGGTTAGTTTGCAGCAAATTACTTAGTAGGGAATAGGGAATATAAAAAAAATCTAACTTTTGTTATATGATTTATTTGTCATAATGACTTTAATTTAAGTACAGTTTCAACCTTCGTAACTCTAGTTAATATGGATAACAATTTTAGACAAAATTCAGCGAAAATAATGTATCTATTAGTACATAAACTGGAATCAATAAACTTCAAATAAATTAGAAATTTTAGGATTTTAAGCTGTGGCTAGTGGGGTAAAATATAGTTAGTAGTTTCCCTGCTAATAATTTTTGCTCGGGTCTGGGAGCAAATCAGAAAACTTATATTTAATCAGAGGTTAAAACATGACTAATATTGTCAAATCTTCCCTAAACAAAGAACAAACTACTACTTGGTTACGAGGACTAATGACTGTTGCTTATGCAGATGGAGTACTTGATGTTACAGAAAAAGATTTATTTGACCACTTTAGTCATGAAGAGTTTGCTTCAACAATTGAAATCTCAGAACTACAACCTATCAGTCCAGATGATTTAGCCAAGGTATTTGGGGAAAATCCTAATATAGCAGAAAATTTTATGAGAACTGCTGTGATGGTAGCCTTGGCAGATGGAATTTATTCTGTTACTGAAGATGATATACTTCATCAATATTGTGATGCTCTAGGACTAAAAGTTAAAGCCTTAGATGCACTCAGAAAGAATCTAGAAAAAGCCAGGGAGCAAGCAGAAGAAGATAATTTAGAAAGTTGGATCGAAGAAACCGAACATACTGGGACTTTCATTATTCCCCACGACTCCGAACATCATCAAACTGTACTTGCTCCCATCAAAGACTGGTTGGATGGATGGGATATCCACGATCCAAAAGTGGCTCATATGGTATGTAAAATGATTCCTCCTCAATGTCCATTTGAGCGAGATATTATAATTTTTGGTAAGAAAGTAGCCCACATTCCAGCTATGTGCAAACTTAACCCACTCTACGATCAATTAGTTGGTATACGTTTTCGTGCTTTATCTTATTTGGCAGATGAATGTCAGGAGGATATTTCTAAATATTGTTAGTTTTTAGGGAATAGGGAATAGGGAATAGGGAATAGGGAAGAATTTTAGGGAATAGGGAATGGGGAATAGGGAAGAATTAGGGAATGGAGAGTTAAGGATGTAGTTAAAATTGAAAAGACAATTCAAAATGTCAGAAATTAATAGCTTTAAAGATTTAAAAATTTGGCAAAAAGGAATTAATATTGCTGAAAAATGTTATTTCCTAACTAAACTTTTTCCCAAAGATGAGTTATATGGAATAGTGCAACAAATTAGAAGAAGTGCTGTCTCTATTCCTGCAAATATTGCTGAAGGTTATGGAAGAAGATACACTGGAGAATATCTGAGATTTTTGAACGTTGCTCAAGGTTCAATTAATGAATTAGAAACACACCTGATTTTGTCTGCGCGAGTAGGATTATGTGAGGAAAAAGAAATAGAAACAATTATTTCTCTTCTCACAGAAGAAACTAAGATGATTATTACTCTGATTAAAAAACTTGAAAACTTACAATAATAATTTTCCCTATACCCTAATTCTTCCTTACTCCCTATACCCTATACCCTAATTCTTCCTTACTCCCTATACCCTATACCCTAATTCTTCCTTACTCCCTATACCCTAATTCTTCCTTACTCCCTATACCCTATACCCTAATTTTTCCTATTCCCTATTCCCTATTCCCTATTCCCTATTCCCTAATTATGCAATTCATTGACCAAGCAGAAATTCAAGTAGAAGGTGGTAAAGGTGGCGATGGCATGGTTGCCTTTCGTCGCGAAAAGTTTGTGCCTGCTGGAGGGCCTGCGGGTGGTAATGGTGGCCGTGGGGGTTCTGTGATTTTGGTGGCCGTTGCTCATCTGCAAACTTTGTTGGATTTTAAATTTCAGCGCGTCTTTAAGGCAGAAAATGGTAAACGGGGCGGTCCAAAAAATATGACTGGGGCGGCAGGAAGCGATCGCTTAATTGAGGTGCCTCCTGGTACGATGATTTATGATGGGGAAACTGAGGAGTTATTGGGAGATTTGGTTAAACCGGGGCAAACTTTTTGTGTTGCTCAAGGTGGTAAAGGTGGATTGGGAAATAAACATTTTCTCAGTAATAGTAATCGCGCTCCTGAATATGCTTTGCCTGGGTTGGAGGGTGAAGTGCGAATGTTGAGGTTGGAGTTGAAACTGTTAGCTGAAGTGGGAATTATTGGTTTGCCGAATGCGGGAAAGTCTACTTTAATTGCATCTCTTTCTGCTGCTCGTCCGAAAATTGCTGATTATCCTTTTACTACTTTGGTGCCAAATTTGGGAGTTGTGAGAAAACCTACGGGAGATGGTACTGTTTTTGCTGATATTCCTGGGTTAATAGAGGGTGCTTCTGCTGGTTTGGGTTTGGGGCATGAATTTTTGAGGCATATCGAACGGACTAAGTTATTGTTACATTTGGTTGATATTACAGATATTAATCCGGTGGAGAATTTTGAGACTATTCAAAATGAGTTAAAAGCTTATGGGAGAAATTTGGAAGATAAGCAACAAATTTTAGCTTTAAATAAAGTTGATGCGGTTGATGTGGAGAGTGCAGAAATACAGGAGTTGGTGAATAGGTTTAGGGAGATGAGTGGAGGAAAAGTTTTCCTTATTTCTGCTGTTGCGGGTATTCGTTTAGAGGAATTGATGCAGGAAATTTGGCAGGTGTTGGAAGATGACCTAACCCCCCTACCCCCCTTCCCTGCGAGGGAAGGGGGGTGAGTTTGCCCCTCTCCTTGTAGGAGAGGGGTTGGGGACGGGTATGTAGGTTCGGTAGAACGCTAGTGAAACCCAACCCATATACCCAAGTAATGTGATGTTCGGATAATAAGTGATAAAAAAATTTTTGTTTGTAGTAGGGCTTCAGCCCGAACCGTAGATAGGGCTGAAGCCCTACTACGAACTTTAATTATAATAACTATTTAACTCGACAGTACAAAGTTCTGCTAAAAAACGATTTGCTTTCAAGACTGAAAGTATTACTGGAAAAGCCTTACAGCACCTAAAGTTCGTTTAGGGAAAGTTTCTAAGCAATAGATCCCTGAAAGCCTTAGATAGCAATAGACATCTCCGAAAATTAAAAATTAAATCAATTCTCATCCAGAAATTATCTATTCTTTCTTCCTGTTCCCAGTTAAATGTTCCCTGTTCCCTCTTTTCCGGAGATGTCTAATAGTTATTCCCAGAACTTTGCACTGTCTAGTATTTAACCTACATTCCGCACTTCAAAATGTAATATTAAGTGCAAGTAGTCAGTAGTCAATAGTCAGTAGTCAGTAGGGAATAATTCTAGCTAATTATCTAGCTCCTAGAAGTATTTATGCTTAATATTTGACTGAGAATTTGACTTCAAAGAAAGGTCAATGAATAGGAGCTATACAGTATCAATACTTAGTAATCTCCCATTTTTTATATTATTTTTAATGCTACAACTTGACGTGCGGAATGTGGGATTTAAGCGAACATAATATAATATGATGTTTGGATAATAAGTGATAAAAAAGTTTTTGTTTGTAGTATTGCTTGAGCCTATAAAATATGTATATTCATGTATCTTCGGGCTAAAGCCCTACTACGAGCTTGAATTATAACTATTCAACCTATAAATTCTAATAGCAGTATTTTCCACCGTCGGGTTTTGCTTGATTTTTTGAAGTTCGCATTGCTCCTAAAAGAGTTGAGACAAATACACAACGTTTTGCACTTCCTCCACTGCGAAGGGATAAAGTTATACGTCTAAAACCATTAGGATGACCTTTGTAGTTGAATTTTATTCTCCAAATTTTAGTTGAGGAGTCTTGACTGAGGGTTGTTTCATCATCTATTTTTACCGATGACTCTAGGTTTTGCCAGTTTGCTTTTTGAGCGTCAACAGTTTCTGGGTGTACTGCCCATTGAGCTATTTTATCCTTTTCTTGAAAACTTGCTTGCCAGGTAATTTTATCACGCATAGCATTACTGCGTGCAGTTTTCATTGCTTGATATATCCTGTCGTTGGAGGTGCGGAGGCGTTGGTTGTTGATGAAACCTAACCATCCGGGGGCGGCGATCGCTGCCAGAATACCAATGATGAGAACAACAAATGTTAATTCTGTCAGACTATATCCTGCTTCTTGTTGTTTCAGTAATTTTTCTGAGGGATTTTTTGTAAGATTTTTAATAATAGTTGATTTTACTGAATTATAAATTTTAGCCTTCATTTTCACCCCGATATTCTGTTATTTAATATTTTTACCTCTGTTTACTATTTTAGTAATTAATATTTTAATGTCAAACAGGATGATGTTTTTGAAGATGAAAAAATTGCCCTGTCGTTAATCTGGAATAGGTAGGTTTGACAGGGCAGTTATTTTGTGGTAAGTATAGGCTTAAATCAAACTATAGGCTTACTTCCTAATTGTGGAGTTATCTACCAACTATCAGGTGTTGGGCAATCATCGCCTTGAGCAATTCTCATACCGCCAAGAATTGTTTCAACTATGACACACCTTGTTGCACCTTTGCCGTCTGCTATAGCTGTTGTTATTGCAAGGGGAAGATCATCACTTTCGATAACACCTAAATTGTTAAAGGTTACGCTTGTAATCGAACTAGCAGTGTCAAAACCAGTGCAATTACCATTGGCATCTGTAGTGCATTCGCCTATTTGTAATCCTACCATTCCTGATTTAATTTCCCCATTTGCTCCTAAAGATTGCCAGAGGGGGTCATTATCAAGAGGACTGGTAGCATCACCTGTACGAAGGTGGAACCGTGGAGGGTCATTAGTAGTGTTAGTATCATATCTAAATTCTACAATTCGACTTACCTTCTTCAACTTAGCATCACTTTGTGCGGACCTCAACGCTCGAAATACCCCATCGTTAACTGTGCGAGTGCGCTGCCTGGTGATAAAAGCATCCCAACCAGGAGCAGCGATCGCGCTCAATATTCCTATTATCAGCACTACTATAGCTAGTTCTACAAGAGAAAAACCTGCATTGGAGTTAGGAGGGTAAGTAGATACCTTTGGAGAAAGTCGGAGTAACAGTTTTAATAAAGTTGGAGATTTCATTTTAATATCTTAATTTCTATACATAGTTTTGTGATGGTTTAGGTAGTAAAATTTGCGGTTATTTTACTATTGTAAGGCACTACGCGCTCCTACCTGGGCGGTTGCTTCGGGGCAGTAGGTAGGAGAATTATCACAATCAGTATTTGTTTGAATACGACGTAGACCGTTACCTTGAATTCTAATGTTAGCTAGTCTATTATCCTCCACCGAATTTAGCTCAAACTCTTCTATATAATTAACTAGCACTGTTACTGGATCAAAATCTCCAGCACCTTTGACAAGATTTGCTGGTGTTTCTCTATTGCCAATATTGGCTGTATTGTAACCATTATCAGGTTCTTCCCCGTTAATGTAGTTACCCAAACTATCAGTAGGGTTGTCACTAATTTCTACTCTAGCTATCCTAGACGGGCAAGGTGTCTCGTCACACCAAACAGAGTTAGTGCTTGTTTCATCTATTTTGTAATAGGCAACTAACGAATATACAAATGTATCATCTAGGCAATCATTTGTAGCACTAACAGTACAGCCATCGACATCTAAAACGTTTTCTTCATATTTACGCTTCCAAAAGACAAGGATTGGATCTTGACCAGTATTTAGAGGTATGGGTCTAACATCATTTCCCAACGCTTTTATATCACCTACATCTGTGCTGCTGTAAATATAAAACGCCTGACTCATATCCTGAGCAATATAGTCAACTGCTGCTTGTAATTCCTGTTCACTGTTAGTCTTTGCCTGTTCCCTAACATCTCGGTTGAGGATATCGACAACAAAAGTTAATATTGGTACGATGATTATCGTTGCCACAATTGTTGCTACTAGCAGTTCGATCATTGTAAAGCCACTGGTAGTTTTAGACGAAGGCGATCGCCTTTTTGGGTATCGTTTTTTTAGAAGAGAGTTGAGTAAAGTTTTCATCTTTTTTATGTGTTGACTTTTCATCTAGTAATTTATGCTACTATTCTAGTCGTTTGCGATAGTTTTGAAATGAGTTCTCTGTTGGGGCAATCTGTGTTCTAGTTTCAAACAGAGGTCTTTCTGCATCACCATTTCTAGTTGCTAATCCAGCATTGTTGACTGTAAATGGTACACCTTCATTAGATAGTGTCACAGAGCTTGCAAAAGCTGCTGCCCTAAACACCCTCACTTGTAAATCATAACCTGCACTTATATCATCATCGTCATTTAGTGTGTCAGGATCAATTGCTCCATGAACCATCATATCTGTTAGACTGCCAGGAGTACATTTACCATCACCATCATTATCTACACAATAAAATTCACCTTGAGCAATATTTATTAGTGCAGTTGGGCAATATTGTAGATTATTGTTTGCATCAGTTTGTGAACATTCAGTCAAAGTGCTGGCATCAATTACAGCATCATCAACAAACCCTCCTGGTGCAGCTAGTCCACCGTTTGTTTCTCCTAGTCGGACTGCATCAATATAACTCCCCGCCGCTTTTGATGCCAATTCCACCCGTCGCGCCTGCACCCGCGTACCCACTGAAAAGGCAATAATAGGAGCAATAGCAGCCATGAGGGCAGATACCATGATCATTGCTACTAAACTCTCAATAATGGTGTAGCCTGCCTCCAAAGGTTGAGGTTTGTTTAGTTTTGTTTTGAATTTAATCATAAGTTATTCTCCTTGTTAGGTTTTAGTCGTCATAATTAGAACAGTCAACACCGGAACGGCTAGTTATGTCAGTACCGCCAAGGTCTTCAGCACACAATAAAGCTGTAATCCAGGGGTCATCGCGACCTACTTCTCGATAATATTCGTCAGGTCTATTACCTGAAGAAGGATTTGAGAATTTCTGAGCAAACAAGTCAGGAGATTGAGAAAGCAAGCCAACATCAAAACCCCATTGACGATTTGGCGGTGCTTGGAAACCTAAGATACCAGCAGCAGCACCACTGTAATAATATTGTCGGTATCCAAATAGATCGGAGGTATCATTAGCGTTTATATCTGCACGCTTTAACTGCTGTTGTCCGGCAGTAGAATATTTACTACGCCCTAACTGGATGAAGGCTCCTGATATATTGACTGTCTGTTCATCTGGACTTTTCCAGTTTTCTTGGAAACGGACAAAGTTTTGCAGACCACCATTACCTTGACCAGGACGGGAGGGAGTATCTGCTGCTGCTGAAACTAGGTTAAATGTGGTGTTGGTTGCCCGCGCCATCCAAGCACTATTGTTGGTAGCATTGCCGTTCAGGTTGACTTGACCAGGATTTTGAGCGTCAGGTTCATGTATTTGCAATACTGGTACTAGACCGGGGTGTTCTTGAAAGTCTGTATCGTTGTAGGCTAAGTAAAACAAAGGATTAGCAGTGTAAGTTGCGTTACCTATCTCAGATGGATCGCTAATGTCACTGGTAGTTCTGAACAACAAAACATTGTCTTGGAGACGAGGTAGATTGTTAGGGTAAGTATATGGAGGGTCAGTGTATGGATAAGTTTGAATATTATCCTCATCAAAAACACCAATCGGAACTGGTCTGCCAGAGCCATCCCGTATTAATTCACGACCCTGATTCCTTAAAAAAGCTATTCTTCGGGGAAAGCGTTGTACTAAATCAGGAGCTGAAGCAGTAGTACCAGATGCTAAATTGTCTACAACACTAGGAATATTTTGTCTTGTTTCACCAGGATCGACATCATCAAAACTTACTTCATCAGCAGGAATTGCGCTATAAATATCTGCAATAGTTCTTTCTGTGGTTGTGTCGTCAATAATGTTGTCTCCACCTGGAAGTGTTGTTATACCTGGTATCACCCAATCATCAGGTTCACAAGCATAAACAGGTAACTTAAAACATACCTCCATCACATATTCTGGGAATTGATTAACACGCCGTTGTACTGGAGTCACAAAATTAGTGAAGTAGGAGCTATAAACAGGATCATTTTGGTGACGTCTGTAATCATTATCAGTGTGATCGACAGAGACGCCATCGACCTCAAAATCTGCCCCACTGCTCAAGCCATTAGTAGCATAGTTATTAGCAAAGAAGCCATTCTGTAGACGTGAAGTTTTTTCAGTACCAGTTGCTATCAAGGCTGGATTACCTGCACCATTATATCTCAAGTTACCTGCATTATTTCTCAAGTCGAAATCTCCCTCATTACGGAAACCAGGACGCCATTGATCGGAAAGCAAGCTCAGACCATCTGCCAGAATATTAACTGGTCGCCATTGATCTCCATCGGTACACTCCGTCAGCTTGGGGTCGAGAGCACGACAAGCAAAGTTAGGATCAAAGTTAGTAGGATCTTTACCCACCCCGCGATCATAAAATCGTCCCCAGTCAATGTTGCCATCTTGATCTACTAAATCTTCTGTAAATTCTTCAATCTTATCATCAGAGCCGTTTTGATGCAGATTAAAATTTCCCTGAATATAAACTGGCAAGTTGGAAACTAAAGTCAATCCTTTTTCTTTGATTACCTCTTCAGTAGTCATAGTACCAGGTGCTGGTCTATCTAATCTTTGACCATTAATCAACATAATGGCATTTGGACGACGAGTAGGGTCTAGTTTGTAGTCATAGGGACTATCTCCTAGGTCATCGTTGCTGGTGCTATTAGGGTCGCTGCGATCAGGCAGGGCATCATCACGACTAGCATAAATAATACCGCTTAGAGGTAGTAGGTACTCCTTGCCATTTCTTCTCGGACCAACTGAAGTAGAAGGTGTAAATTCTGCTTGTCGCAATCGATCTAAATCTAACTGAGTAGCTCTAATCTCCAAAGGTTGACGCTCTTCCAGAGATAAGTTGTTGTTTGTAGTCAATTCAGCAGTTTGTTTATCTGTATCTGACAGATCTGTATCTAAGTCAAAAATAGTAAAAGTTTCATCAATATCTTCTGTGGTATCATTGTCTGGATCGCTAGCCTGAATTTGTCTGGCATCCAAAAAGGATACTTCCTTAATTGCACCATCATCAATATAGCTTGGAGCAGTTCCCAGAGTTACCTCAGCGTTGCCAAGGATACCCAGGGAACACATAGTAGTATCAACTGCTGCCTGTTCTGACAGACTCCGGTCAGCATCGCTTTTTTGTAAAGCATCCCTGAGTTTTTCATTAACAAACCGACCGTTAGGAAAGACCATATTTGCTTGATTTGCTAGAAGACCTAACAAACCAGTACCTGAAAACTGTTCGGTTGTATTGTTATAGTTTGCAGCATCTGGTCTTGCCGCCGGAGGACCATATACGATACCATTGTTTGAGTTACCATCATTATTTCCATCACCAGTTCTGTACAAAAATGGTTGGTTACTTGTGTATATTGGAAATTCCGTGCCACTTACATCTGCGAGATCTATCGGAGCACTTAAATTTCTGGCAGTGCTACTTGTAGAAGGATCGTAATAACTACTAATACAGGCTATAGGATCTTGACTAGAGTCGTCACTGTTAATAAAGTCTTGTGCATAATGATAAACTGCAGTTGCCCGCATTCTTAAGTCACCTTTGGCATACTTTTCCGTATCAGGATCAATGCTGTCAGTAGCTGTCACAGTTTTGTCCACATCTGCATATACTTCAGGAGGCCATACACCAGCTTCATTATCATATACTCGGGAATTTGGGTCAGGCGACATTGGCATAGTATCTGGCCAAACTACAGGAAAGCCATCTGGATTTTCTGGTGGTGGAGGTAAGAAAGATTTTGTCCGCTCATAAACCCCCGCCCCAGTAATAACTCGCAAACCACCAATACCATCCAGAGCTGCTTCCGGTGCAGTTGCAGCAGCATCTTCCCAGAAACCATCGCGGTCTGTGGAACCAACATCAGCAATAGTAGCTACCCGAGGCTGACGAGTACGTTGACCTCCATCTGCCCATGTTCCACCAGCAACGTCCTCTGGGTCCGCATTTTGCGGTAGGTTGTTCCCCACCAATACGCGATCGCCCACAAAGTTTTGTACACGATCTTCTAGTTCACTAGGATCGCTAGCTTCTAGTTCATTTGGATTAAGGTTAAGAGCAATATCTGTAATTTCCATCCAGCTAGTTGTGGAAGGTTTCAGATCGTCGCCAGTTCCTGTTATTAAAGTACCAGTTAAATCTTCTTCTTCTCCTTCATTCACCTCAATAAAAGGCACTTTTCTTACCCATTTTTTAAAATAAGTTGCTAAAGCATTTCTTCTTGTTTGTTCTGGGTTAGTAGAATTTTCTACTTTTGTTTGTACTTCTGTGGGATCGGATGTAGAGTTGTTATCCATTTGAGCATCTACTAACGAGTTGATACGCCTTTGAGTAGCTTGACTATTGTATGCTGCTAGTCGTGCTTCATCACTTACTGATTCGTGAGTATCATCTATTTGAACATCATCTCCATTCTTGTCTCTTACTACTTTAATTTCTTGGTTTTCAATAGTCTGCAAGTGAACCTTAACATCAGTAGCTTCACCATCCCGTTCCACTAATCCATTGACAACGTTACCACCTACAACAATCTTACTATTTTCCTCATCTTCAATAAAGCAAGATTTTGGGCTACTCACGAGGTACAAATCTATATTATTATTCGCCGTTGATGAAATTATGAGATTGCTATTAGCCTGAATACGACCGTTGAGGCGAAAATCAGGACCAGGAGCAATTTCTAAGTCATCTTCATATACAACGGCATTATTAGTTAGTGGCACTCTACTCCAATCTTGCTGATATTCTAACGCTGAGTAAGCTACAGTTCCTTTAAAAGTTTCAAAGTCCTGAACATCATAATTCCCTGTAACCACTGATAAATCAGTTATAGGAACAGTCGTCGTATAAGTAAAGAAACTTTTCTTGAGCTGGGCACCAGACTTATACCAACCAGAATCACCCACTAAGATAGAGCTAGTACCAGCGATCGCCTGACACTGTGGACTACTTCCTGCTGCGCCTGATTCCATAGGTGGTGTTCTCGCATCTAGTGGAGTTCTCGCCCATGCAAAGCTACCATCATTAGTGCGTTCGGGAGTACGGAAAAAGATAGCATAGATAGTAAAGCTATCGTAACTACCATTGTTATCAGTATCTACAGGAAACCTCCAAACTGTCCTAACTATTTCATTGTCCTCTATAGTCGATATATCGCCATCTTCTCCTCCTTCTTCTATAGAATTTCCTTGGACTTTGTAAGCAACCTGTAGCCTTTGCTCATCACCAAAAGTATATTTGTCTCCCCCTACAGTTGTTGTGAGTTCCAAATACAAAGCATCATCTGTAGGAGTATCAGTAGTCGGTGGGTTAGTAACCAACAATTCTTCTAATTTGGCCTTCGCCCGATCCAGCGCTGGAGTTGCAGCACTAAGCACCGCCTGATTAACCCTCACATTTCTAGCATCCTGAACACGGTTAAAAGACCGTAAGCTAATAGCTATAGTCAGTAAAAGTACGACTAACATCACCATTGTCACAGTTGGCAGCACAAAACCCGCTCCAGACATACCGGGGCGACTTTTATAGCTCATCAACCTTGGCAATATTCTCCTAAGTAATCTCTCAGTGATGAGTTTAATTTTTATATTCATTTGTCTTAAAATATAAGTTATTCTACTAAAATTACCCTTGATCATAAATGCTTCCCTGAGTTGAGACTGAAAGTCTTGGTATTTTTGCCAGAGTATTATAAGCAGGACTTACGCATGAGGTAGGAAAAATTAGGATTTGAGATTGCTTCCCTGTCGGTCGCAATGACCAAAATACTTTGTACTGCCTAAGTCCTAATAAGTTTAATAACTATAATTCCCTAATCTTGGGTTTGGAATAACAGGGACATTTAATTTGTTTTGGAGACCTCATTTAGCGCTATGCGCAAGTCAGAAGTCACCTATAACTTTGTTTTTCCTACAGAAATACTTTGCCAACAGCATTTAGCAATGTCCTAACCTTTGCTTATTATTATATAAGCAGGACTTAGGTGGGCCAACTCCTAGTTTTAATCCTTGTGTTTGAGACCTTCTACAGTACTTATTTTAGCAAAGTATTGATATAGCACCTCTGCGGAAAAGAGGGAGTAGGGAGTAGGGGCGATTCGCGAATCGCCTGTACGGGAGTAGGGGGAAAGAGTTAATGATTTATGGACGATAATTGATTTGATTTTTAATTATCACCAGATGTCTAATAATTATTGAAGTCTGACTACATAGTAGGTTCATAGCCAAACTTTAACAAAGTTTCTTCAGCAATGCTCTTAGTAGTCCGTTTTTGTAACCAATTAAGTTCTTTTTTCCACCGATAAAGAGAGGCCGTATCAATTGAATTACGATTAAAGAAAGTCTGCATTCCTGCGCCTTTCATAGTGACAATATCATGTTCTACTGCATGAGGTTCTAAGACTTTATCACTCCATTCAACTTCCAAAAATTCCAGTAATTTACCTATTTCTGTCTGGGGTGAAGTTACTAAATCTTCATAGCGGATACTGATATAATTAAGATTAACTTTCTTAGCATCTTTGCAAAATTTTTGATTCCAATCAACCCATCTTTTCAGAGCATTTTTATAATTATTTTTCACTTTTTTATCAGAAATAGGAATAGTTTTCCACTTACCTACAGTTGACAAAGCTACATCCCGACCATCCCGGTAGATATGCACAAACTTAGCATGGGGAAAAAGTTGATACAAAAAAGGTAAAGCAATAATATTTCTGGGAGTTTTTTCTGCCCACTGAATCTTGCCATGACTCCGAGCAGAAGCACTCATAATTTCATCAATAAAATTTGCCATAAGTTGATAGATTAAATCTTGTTCAACTCCCTTAAAAGCTTTCACAGCTCCCCACTCATTTCTAGTCAAAAATCGGGTCAGCGATCGCAAACTCGGTGCCCAATCTAATTGTTGATTAGTAATCCAAGGAGCTTCTGGGCCACACATTATTTCTGGATGAGAATCTATCATCATTCGGAGTAGTGTGGTTCCCGATCTAGGAACTCCTAAAATAAAAATAGGAGGAGGTTCTAAGGTAGATTTATTAGAGCCAATCTGTACTTGATTTGAGGTTTCCATAAATTAATTTATAATAGGGAATAGGGAGTAGACCTCTCGGGAAAAGAGGGAGTAATGAGTAATGATTAGGGGGAAATAATTGAGAATTTATACTTGATAATTGATTGGATTTTTGATTTTTGGAGATGTCTAATAGGGAAATTAGATAGAAAATATAAGGAAATAGAAAAGAAGAAAAATCACTGTACCTAAGTAACTTGAAAAACGCGATACATCTCATTATTTTAAAGTTAAAATTTATCCCCTTTTCAATAAATAATTTAGATCCAATTTGTAAAATTAGCTGTTTTCCGCTGTTAGATAGACTTTTTATGCTCCAAATTACCATTATCAATTATCAATTATCAATTATCAATTATCAATTATTTATTACCCAACTTAAATCAACCTTTGACAACTTCTTGATAACATAATCTCTTTCTGACTCATTAAATATTTTTTGGAACTTCTCAGACTGGCGATTTGTAATTTCTTGTTTAACAGTTCTACCTGCATTTTCCAAGGTTAATTTTTCTGAGGCATTACGATAATTTTGTAGCATTGAATCTGTAAAATGAATGCCAATAAACTGACAAAGTTTTACCAATTCTGCTTGAGTATTTGTGACTATATCTTCATATCTGACTAAAATATGATTAGATTTGTGTATATGCTGGCGACTAATTTCTACAGCTTCAACCCAGCGGCTAATGCACAAATTCAAATTCCAACCATCTCCCCCCCAAGGTTCAGGATATTTCTGAGTAACTTCATGTAAAGAAGCTACTACATCAGTTCCATTTCTGAGGATATGGATAAATTTTACTCCCGGTATATTTTTTTCTATATAGTCAATATAAAGAATATGTTCTGGTGTTTTTTCTAACCAAATTTTTTTACCTTCAGTGGCAGTTAATTCATCCAGGATATTAATAAATTGTCTAGTATATTGACTTCTCAAGACATTAAACTTAGAAAACTTTTCTAACAGCTCCCCACGATTAATTTCCTCAACAAAAAATTCTTTTAATCGAGGTTTAAAATCCTGAGAAACCATTTTCAACTTTCGTCTCCAACGTTCTTTATATAAAGGGATAAGATACCAAAAAAACTTGGTTTCTGGAAAAGACAATATTTGTGGGTGTGCAGCTAACATACTTTGTAATAAAGTAGTACCAGAACGAGGACAACCAACTAAAAATAACCGCGTTTTTGATTCAATTTTCATCATTTAGGGAATAGGGAATAAGGAATAGAAAAAATACTTACCCGAGCAATATAATAACTGCCATAGTTATTGATTAATCTTAACAATTTTTTGAGCTATCGCTTGAATCTAGCTTAGATACTATAAGAAAAAATCCTGAGTATAGCTTTTATGTGTTAAGATTATTATAGAGTATAAATTAACCAATGTAAAACCCCGTAATTTCCTATGACTTTAATCTCTGTAGTAATTCCTGTTTTTAACGGGCAAAATACTATTAAAAAAACAATTGAATCTGTTTTAAACCAAACTTGGAAAGACTACGAACTAATAATTATTAATGATGGTTCTACTGACTCAACAGAAGAAGTTATTTCCAACATATCCGATCCAAGAATTAAAGTTTTTAACTATCCAAATGCAGGGCCTTCTGCAAGTAGAAATCGTGGAACAACTATTGCTTCTGGAAAATACATTTCCTTTATTGATGCTGACGATCTTTGGACTCCAGATAAACTAGAAAAACAACTTCAGAAACTAGAAGAAAATCCTCAAGCTAAACTAGCTTATAGTTGGACTAACTATATAGATGAATCTGACAATTTTTTATATCCAGGTGGCCACATTACAGCTAATGGGAATGTCTATGAAAAATTGTTGTTAAATAACTTTCTAGAAAATGGTTCTAATCCATTAATCGATCGCCAAGCATTAATTGAAATAGGTGGTTTTGATGAATCACTTTTTGCTGCTGAAGACATGGATGTGTGGTTTAAATTAGCTTTTAAATATGAGTTTGTTGCTGTACCTTCTCCTCAAATTTTATATAGATTATCTACTAATTCATTATCTACTAATCTGGCCAGAGTTGAGAAACAAACTTTAGAAGTTATAGATAGAAGTTTTAGTCGCGCTCCTGAATCTTTACAAAATTTAAAACCAAAAAGCATCTCTAATTTTTATCTTTATCTGACTATGAAATCTCTGAAAGGGAGAGTTACTAGAGCAAAAGGAATAGCAGCATTTAGGTACTATATAAATTCTTTTAAAAATAATATTTCCTTACTGCAAAGAAAAAAAAAATGATGGCAATAATATGGATAAAAATAATTCTTTATATTTTTCTACCTGCTCAACTTGTAGAACATTTATTAAAAAGATATCAAAGAATATCAAATAAGTAATTACTCAGCTTTATTAGTGTTATCAGGTTTCAAAATATTGCTTAAGTAATAAAAAGCACTTAGAAGACTACCCCAAAAGTATTCTAACTCAAAGGCTGATATTAGATTGCTTTTCACTTGACCACGATACTTAATAAAAAGCTGAATTATCCTTCGCAAATTGCCTAATATTGTTCTAGAAAAAATCACAGGTTTTTGCCAGTTTTTAGCATTAACCATTCGTAACTGACAAGTAGCTAAACCAATACCTTTTCCTAAAGGAAGCAAATACTCTCTTTCTAAGCGTTTTTTGGGAATTTTGTGATAAATACACATACTTGGATTGTACCAAATTTCCCAACATAGCCCCTGAGCTATTAATGCCTGACCTAGCCAAAATTGATAAGGATTTAGAGCTTTCTCCAGATTACCATTACTAGGCAGCATTAAAATTTGCAATTGACTAGATTTACTCACGGCATTTATCTTCCTGCTTAATTATTTGCAATCAAAATTTTTTTCGCCCCATCTGCTTTTTTTTTCAACTAAAATTAGTTCGGTCGTTTGTTGAATTTTAAATTAGTTTTGGGCGCTCTGCTCTCAACAGAACCTAATAACTTTTGATAAAGAGCAGGTGGCAAAAAAATAAATCCCAAGCTTTTAACAAAGATTACAAAAATAAACTTTAAATCATATTTCAAATAAGGATCGTTGAGAGCATAGAGTAAAATAAGTTTCATCACTGCCAAGCCTTTTTTTTGTGTTGGTTGAGAGTCAATTGTTTTGCAAGCCAGATATTTATAAATATTTGCCAAGCTATGTTTTTTTAGGTATTGAATAGATGCAGGAGCGTTTTCAAAAGCACGTTCTATTACCTTCAAACATTCTACCTCTTGTGTAAAAGGATTAGAAGAAATTGAATTAGTAGAAAATCTGTACAAAATCTGAGGTTTTTCTACTGCTACAAAATGATATTTTTTCCCCAGTCTTAAATATATTTCCCAATCTTCAGTTCCCTGTAGCGACTGATCAAAACCACCTACCTCATTTATAGCTTCTCTTTTAATTAGAGGATTAGAACCATTTTCTAAAAAATTTCTCACTAATAGTTTAGAATAAACATCCCCATTAAAAACAACGCGCCCGCCCTGTTTGAAAAAATTGCCAGACTCATCAATATAATCAGTCCAACTATAAGCAACTGCTGCCTCTGGATGGAGCTGCAAAGCATTTAATTGAGATTCCAATTTATCAGTAGTCCAAAGATCGTCGGCATCAAGAAAAGCAATAAATTGTCCTACAGAATTATCAAATCCACGGTTACGACTAGCAGAGGCACCAGCATTTGAATAAGAAAAAAGCTTAATTCTCGGGTCTTTTATTCGAGAAACTACCTCTAAAGTTCTATCTTGAGAGCCATCATTAACTACGATTAATTCCCAATCATCAAAGGTTTGCTCAATAACGGATTCTATGGTCTCTTGGATTGTTTTTTCTGAGTTATAAGCGGGAATAATTACAGATATTAGGGGCATATTTTTTTAGTTTATTCAAGCATAAATATGATTTTGCTTAGGGGGATTTTAAGTAATAGAAATTAGGCAAAATTTAATTAAGTTAAAAAGGGTAAACTATTTATTTTTACCCAACTTGTAAAAAATATAAAAAGGACTTAGCAGACTACCCCAAAAGTATTCTAACTCAAAAGCTGAAATTAGATTGGTTTTTACTTGACCCCGATACTTAATAAAAAGCTGAGTTATCCGTCGCAAATTGCCTAATATTGTTCTCGTAAAAATCCATGGTTTTTGCCAGTTTTTAGCGTTAACCATTCGCAACTGACAAGTAGCTAAACCAATACCTTTTCCTAAAGGAAGTAAATAATCTCTTTCTAAACGTTTTTTGGGAATTTTGTGATAAATACACATAGCTGGATTGTACCAAATTTCCCACCCTCCTTTATGTAAATAAAGCAAAGCTTCATAGTCTTCACCAGCTACCATTACTTTTCCTACTCTTCCAGTTAAAGCTAACCGACTAGGAACACATTCAAACCATGCTTGTTTTCTAATTACTAATCCAGCACCCGGAGGAAGTCTTAATTTTTCTGGTTCAAATAAATGGGGTTGAGAACCATGTTCCCTAATAGCCAAATAAGGTTTGATTTTATTAAAATTTTCCGGGGGATTAACTTCAAAATTCCCTATTATCTTACCATTATATGCACCTGCTTTCTGATGTTCTTGACCAAACTTAAAAGCTGCTGCTACCCAGTCTGCTTCTGCCAAGTTATCATCATCAAGAAAACCTACAAAATAGCCTTTAGATTCTTCAATAGCTCTTTGTCTAGCAAAAGCTAATCCTTGTTCTGCTTCAAAGCAATATCTTAATGGTATATTTTCTGGCCACTTAGCTTGATAGTTTTTTACAACTTCGGTAATATTGTCACTGCTATTATTATCAACTACAATTACTTCCCAAGAAATATTTTCTGTGTTGATTTGCGATCGCAGTTTCTCTAATATTAAGGGTAATCTATCCGCCCCATTATAAGTTGGTATAGCAACAGTTAAGTCTAGCATAATTTTTTAGTATTTACATTACTTCTGCCTTCTGGCTTTAAGAAAAAATCTCTGTATTCTATGTTAATGAAAAGCACTATAAATTAATAATGCACTACCTGAAATTAAAATATCCTAAAATGGTAATACCATTTCACAGAATTCTGAATTATGAATTCTGAAGTTAGATTGGATAGGCTAAAAACTTTTACAAGAGAAAGGTTTGAGGCAATTATTTGACATTTAAAATTTGAAACTATTTGTAATATCATGTCTGTTTATATCGTTTGTGTAAAAGTTAGCGTAAATATCAACAGGAAATTTAAGTTTTTTCTTGCTCTTAAACCTTCCTCCCTCTCGTCTCTCTCGTCCCTCTCGTCCCTCTTCTGTGTTCCCTGTTCCCTTTTTTCCGGAGATGTCTAATGACAACCAGAAGGTATATCTAAACTTTTCCTAGCTGCTTCTTAATTTATTGGATGGGAATCCCGCGCTGTCTCGCAGAGCAGCGTCGGGAGGATGTCAAATTGTTAGGATAAACCTGTCGATAATGATCGTGAGGAATAACTTTGTGGACGCGATCGCTCAACATCGGAAAAGTTAAATTTGCCCAGTCTCTACTTACTTGACAATGACTGATGCACCCATCAACTCGCTTGATGAACTCTGACTGAAACAAATACCTAATTTGGGATGCAATAATTGAGTAACTACGTTTATCGTGAAGAGTCCAAATCACTTTTGTTCCTCTTACCCTAGCAAAATCAATAGCTAATAGCATATTTATTTCCTGTAAACCAGCTTAAAAAGGGTTGAGGTGACGGACTATGGTTTCTATGGGCCAGTGGACATGAAAAATATCATACTGTTTAAACAGTAGTTTACTCAAAGAGAACTCTGTAACACTAATTCATTCCCTGTAGTTCCATTGAGGAATACCACAAATAGCCATAGGAATTTCGATACTCCATCCTAAATGCTGGCCAATGAATAATTTTCATCTAAATTACCTAATATTTGAGCAGTTTCACTGAAACCACCTGAGATTCTACGGCTGAATTTTGATTTTGTGCAACCTCTGCAAAATAACCATTTTTCCACAAATAAAAAGGACTGATTAAACTATTAATATATAATTCCAATTCACAAGCTGCTACTACATCTGTTCGTAACTTTAGATTATATTTAAGTAAATGGCGGATAATTTTACGAGTATCATTTACTGTATAAGCGAACAAAGCTAATGGTTTTAACCATCGTTTAACACCTAACATTCTGGTGACATAACGGCTTAAGCCAATACCCTGAAAAAAACTGATTAAATAATCTTTTTCCAATCGATGTTTGGGAATTTTGTGAATTACTTCCATTGCTGGATTATACCAAATTTCCCATTCTCCTTGTTGAATATAACTAATAGTTTCTGTATCTTCAGCAGTTAACATTGAACCTGTTTTTCTACCAGTTAATATGCAGTGTTCTGGAACATTTTCTAACCAGGCTTCCCGACGGACTACTAATCCAGCGGAAGGAGGTATGACCTTCATAGCAGGTTTATACAGTAATGGTTCATTGCCTCTTTCAGTAATGGCAAAAAATGGTTTAATTCGATCAAAATTAGGTGGTAATTCTCCGGCAAAATCTCCATGAATCTGACTAGCATAAGCTCCTGCTTTGGGATATTTTTGAGCAAATTCATAAGCCGATGCCACCCAATCTTGTGCAGGAATATTATCATCATCTAGGAAACCAATTAAAGGAGAATTTGCTACCATTACTGCTTTGTTTCTAGCAAATCCTGCACCTTGTTGTTCTTCAAAAGAGTATCTCAAGGGAATTTGCTCAGGCCAGTTTTTTTGATATTCTCTAACTACTTTTTGTGTGTTGTCTTGGCTGTTGTTATCTATAACAATAACTTCCCAAGATAGTCCTTCTATCTTGATTTGAGAACGTAATTTGTCTAGAACTAATGGTAATCTTTCAGCTCCATTATATGTAGGGATTGCGACAGTAAAATCAGTCATAATGATTTAGATGCTAAATTCAGTAATTTTATGTTTAAAATATACCCAATATTATCCTAATCTGACAACAGCATATCTTCGTAAATTCCTAATTTAATCTACAGTTTTCTACGCAAAAATAAAGGTTTTGGAATTGTCTATCGAGCAAATTTGACATCCTCCCGACCCCAAGACTATCCTTATGGTAAGGGTTTTCTGCCAACATTTTAAGATTGAACAGGAAACAAATACCTCTAAATTTTCCAGAACTTAATTTTCAGGAGCCATCGATAATATAGTTATCCGTAAATAGAGGGAAAAAATCGATCCAATATAGACAAAGTAATAATTCCCAGCATTTTTACTCGCCAATAGCTACAATCCTTACAACTCACATTCCGGAGGTCAACTTGTAACATTAAAAGTAGTATTAAAATCGGTAGCTTGGTAAGTATTTATATTATATAAATCATCTTAATTCACCTTTCTCATTCGTCAGATTCTCAGGAAAATACTAAGATAAGTGCTTAATTGTTTACTCAATTATGACCACCATGATTTTCTCCTGACTCCTGATACCAAATCGTGTTTTCAAAACCCCTTTTTAAATATCGACTAAATCTATTTTTACCAAGGATTTAGGCTATAAAAATAAAATGTGTATGATAACCGGATTTAGTATAACTCCTGACTCCTGGCTCCTGACTCCTAACTTTTCAGGTGCATAATGTAGGATATAAAGGGATAAGTCTCATATCTATAAACTTTGCGATGAGACAATAATTTGAAATCCTTGGCGAACCTCTCTAGCAACAACCTAATTTTTCTAGTAGTTCACTAGCTTCTAAGTATATTTGCTAAAGAGTGAATATATCTTATGTCTTTGAACCCTACTCCCTACTCCCTCCTCTACTAAAGATGTAGTAAGAATGCGCGAGATTTGGTATTAGATTCTGCTGTTTGAGGTAGATTCAGAAGCTAAAATCCCAGGAAAAAATTAATAAATAGCCCTATCCTAAAGTTGATGAAGACAGGGCTAAATTAGAGGAGTAAAGAAAGAAAGATATTAGCACTTATTCAAGTTAATGCCAGCTTCCTTGGCCATAGCTTGTATACCTTTGTGTTCCAAAGTTTTAATTGCTTTGGTAGATAATTTTAGCTTTACCCAACGATTACCTTGAGGCCACCACACTCTTTTCCACTGGAGATTTGCGTGCTGTAATTTGTGGGTACGAATGTGGGAGTGGGAAACTGCATAGCCATTATTAGCTTTCTTTCCAGTCAATTGACATTTACGACTCATAAGTTTGTCCTTCGATTTTGTGTTGACAACCTTTTTATTATATAAGTCATTTAATTTATCAGTTAGCCTCCTGGGGAGGAACTTAGTTAACAGTTACCGAAAAATTTAGGTATAAAGCCTTTCCATTCATGGAGAAAAAGCGGTCGAGGGATGGCGAGGTCTCCTCGCCATATCCAATCGACCAAGACAGCGGTCGTTTGCGCAGCATGACCTTAGGATGGGATGCCGAGGTCTCCTCGACATATCCAATCGACCAAA
>NZ_JBNHEP010000242.1:0-45321 GCF_050015995.1 Dapis brunnea BLCC-M229
CAAGGAGTCAGGAGACAGGAGACAGGAGACAGGAGTTCATTAATGGATAATTGATAATGGATAATTGATAATTACCTCTCCCTAAAACGGAGAGGATTGACGCGGTAGGGAAAAAATTTATTCTCGCGTTGGTGATTGGATATGGTTAGGTAACCCATCGATCACTCGACCGCTTTTTTCCCCTATCCAAGGGGAGGCAATTAGGCTTGAATCATCTAATTATTTAATTGTTTAATTATTAATTATTTCGGTAAGAGGTAAGAGGGAAGAGAGAAGAAGGAAGATGTGGGGAGAAATAATACAAAAAATTCAACACTCCTTGAGATGATGATTTTTCCTCAAAATTGATGCGCGAAAAGACTTGACTACCATAATTATATAGCTATCAAATGGGTTCTATAAGTATAAAAATTGGCAACCTAATAATTCCTGGAACCCACAGAGGAAAAGCTACTGGTCTACCAAGCTAACAATGTGGCTTAACCGGATGTTAATCTATAGATATAAATTAAGTTAAAAATTTAACATTAGCTGGACACAAATTACTATTAACGAAGTATATAGAGGTCTGGCAAAATAGGAGAGTTGATTGCAAACTATGAGTCTTCTAGAATCTCAATGGCAACATTTCTTTGTAGACACCAATAATATCCGCCTACATTGTGTTACTCAAGGTGAGGGAGAATTAGTCATACTCCTTCATGGTTTCCCAGAATTCTGGTATTCTTGGCGGTATCAAATGCCTGCATTAGCCCGTCATTTCAAGGTTGTAGTTCCAGATTTACGGGGCTACAATGATTCTGATAAACCAGATAATGGTTATGACTTGGATACTTTAGCTGCTGATATTCGGGGACTAATTGAACGTTTAGGTTATGTTAAAGCACATATTGTAGGCCATGATTGGGGAGGGGCGATCGCATGGCACCTAGCTCAAAAATTTCCTCAATACTTGAACCGTCTAGCAATCTTGAATGCAGCTCATCCACAAAAACTGATTCAAGAACTGGCAGGAAATGTAGATCAAATACGCAGAAGTTGGTATATATTAGCTTTTCAAGTGCCTGGAATTCCAGAATGGTTAATTCAGCAAAACTTAGGAGAATTTATTAAAGGAGTTTTCCAAGGACAAGCAATTCGCAAAAGCGCCTTTACTGCTGAAATTACTCAGATTTATCAAGCAGCTTTAGAGAAACCTGGAGCTTTAGTCGCTGCAATTAATCACTATCGTCAATTTCTTTTGCCTCAAAACTGGCTGAAAAACTTCAACCCTAAGCCAGAAAAAGTTACAGCACCTACTTTAATTTTATGGGGTAAAGAAGATTATCTTTTAAGTCAAAAACTTACAGAAGGTTTAGATAAATTAATTGCTGCTCCTTTCTGGTTAAAAGTTATTCCTGAGTGTGGTCATTGGATACAACAAGAAGTACCCCAAACAGTTAATCGAGAATTACTTGATTTTTTCCGAAATTAAAAATTCAGTAAAAAAATTGCTGATTGAGATATTATTTGACTCAAAGCACAATTAGGCGTTGCTGAAGTGTAATAGTTAATAGCTTAATGTAAAATCGGAAAACTTATTTTTTTTACATTGAGACTTAAGCTAAAATTATTACCATTCACCAACGTCGTAAATCTGAATAAGCAAAAACATAGTGTGGAGAAAGATTTAAAAAAATTTGAAAAAAACAAGCAAATGCCGGAAAATTTTGACTTTCGGCGTTGGCAAAGTATCGGAGCTTTTTTTATCGTTTCCATACTCCTTGGTTCAATTCCAGCAATAACAAAATGGACAATTTTGTATATAAGTCCTAAAGCAATACTGGGTCTTCGCTATATAATCGCGCTCGCTTTATTCATGCCTTGGATTAGTAAGTTTATTTTAAGTCTTAATTCAATTCAAAATCAATTAACTTTAGGGACAATTGAATCGATCGATTTAAGTAATACCTTACAAAACAATGTAGGAATTAGAAAAATTGGGTCAATAAAGAATAATGTTCTATTCCGAGATGGTTTAATATTGGGAATTCTTACATTTGGTATTAATTTGGGTTTAACTATTGGAGTCCAAACAATTTCTGCAAATCGCACTTCTTTCCTATTTGGGTTGTGTGCTATTTTCGTATCTGTTTTAGAGTTTATCTATCGAAAGCGGTTTATTCTCAGAATATTTGCAGCAGCAATTTTAGCGTTTGGTGGCAGTAGTTTGATGTTCTGGGAACAAAGTTATGAACCTTTGATTGGAAGTTTATGGGTTTTAGGAGCAATCGTGTGTGAAGCAACCATTCTTTTTCTTTTAGAAGACATTGCTCCTCGTCACGATCCAGTCACATTATCAATCCTGCGATTGGGAACTGCCACTACTTTAGCCATGTTTATTGCCGTACCCGAACTTGCGAATCAGCTAGTCGTGATTGTGGAAAACTGGATACCTCTGTTATATTTGGGGGTTGTTACTGCAGCGATAACTTGGTTAGTTATTTTTGCTCTAAAATCTCTACCTGCTACTGAAGCTGCCTTGATTCAGACATCGGAACCAATTTTCGGGGCAATTATTTCATTTCTAGTTTTGGGTGAAAGTTTTGGTTGGCGTGGTATAGTAGGTGCTGGACTAATTTTGATCGGAACTACTTTAGCAATCCTGAATTCGTCCAATGAATTAGCTGAAAAAAAACAACTTATTTCCAAGTGCGAAGAAGTATAACGTATAAATATGATAGTTAGCAGTTTAGATCGACTAATTGGAACTGAACGAGATGTAGCTTGGGGGAATGGCCAAAGTCGCAGATTTTTGATTGAAAGCGATGGCATGGGATATACCTTAACGGATACCATTATAGATGCAGGAAGTGAGTCATTGCTACAATACAACAATCATCTAGAAGCTTGTTATTGTATTGAAGGGACGGGAGAAGTTGAAACTTTGGATGGGAAAGTTTTTCCAATTACTGTCGGTACAATGTACGCTCTCGATAAGCACGACAAACATTATCTACGGGCAACAACAACTATGCGATTAGTTTGTATCTTTTCTCCTGCTTTAAAGGGGAATGAGTCCCATAACGTGACAGATAGTCAAGAGAGTAGCTATTAAGTTTCAGTAGTCAAGAGAGTAGCTATTAAGTTTCAGTAGTCAAGAGAGTAGCTATTAAGTTTCAGTAGTCAAGAGAGTAGCTATTAAATTTCAGGGAAAATGTAGCACCTAAAACCCATACTTTACCGAATAATTAAGGTTTAAAGCCTCTCATCAGCAAAGAGAAACAAGAAAAAATTTTCCTTTGAGTCAATCCTCTCCTTTTCAAGGAGAGGTAATAATTAATTATTAATTATTGAATATGGGTCTTAGGTGCTACATTTTCCTCTAAAATATAAGTTACTCTTCCTCTAGAGTTTCATCCTCATCTTCGTCGTCTTCTATTTCATCAACCCGTGCCACAGAATTAGCCGAAACTACAGCACCTTGACTTAACTCATCCCGAACTTGCTTTTCAATTTTTTTAGCAAAGTCAATATTTTCTTCCATATAGGCAATAGCTTTTTCTCTACCTTGAGCAAAATTAGTTCCTTCGTAGCTATACCAAGCACCTCTACGTTTAATTACATCTGTCTCTTCGGCTAAGTCAATAATACAGCCAACATTAGAAATTCCTTTACCAAAAATAATATCAAATTCAGCAATGCGGAACGGAGGAGCAACCTTATTTTTAGCAACTTTTACCTTAGCATGAATACCATATTCCTCTGAAGATTTCTTCAGAGTTTGTGTGCGACGAATATCAAGTCTGACCGAAGCATAAAACTTAAGAGCATTACCACCAGTAGTAGTTTCTGGATTACCATAAACAACACCTATTTTTTGGCGAAGTTGGTTGAGAAAGACTACCGTACAACCAGATTTACCAATATTACCTGTAATTTTCCGTAGCGCTTGACTCATTAAACGAGCTTGGAGACCCATGTGAGAATCTCCCATATCTCCCTCAATTTCAGCTCTAGGTACCAATGCTGCTACCGAGTCAACAACTACAATATCAACAGCTACAGAACGAACAAGTTGATCCACCACTTCCAAAGCCATCTCGCCAGTATCAGGTTGAGAGACCAATAAATTTTCTATATCTACTCCTAATGCAGCAGCATAAGTAGGGTCTAGAGCGTGTTCTGCATCTACAAAAGCGGCAATACCTCCAGTTTTCTGAGTTTCGGCGATCGCGTGTAAAGCTAGGGTAGTTTTTCCAGAACTTTCTGGCCCATAGATTTCAATAACTCTGCCCTTGGGTAAGCCCCCTCCCAATGCTAAGTCTAAGGTTAGTGCCCCACTAGGGATTGTTTCTACCTTCATGCGGGTAGCATCTCCCAAACGGACAATTGACCCTTTTCCAAAACTTTTTTCTATGGTTTTGAGGACTGAATCTAAAGCTTTTTGTTTTTCTTTACTATCTGTAGCTGAAGCCATTTGTTTTTTTTCCCAACTTACACTAGATAATGGCTACCCAATAAGGGTAAATGTAGTTTTTCATACTGCATTATCGTAACATTTTTAAAATTCTATTATTCGATAATACATATAAAATATTATTAAGATTATAGTATTTAGGGAAAGAGAGCTAGTTTAGAGAATAAACATAGAACAAAAATGGACTTTATCGGTTCTCCTTGATAATTTCTAGTAGTCCAAAAATCCCAATTGATGGGGTAGAGATGTTTGAAGTTATAAAAATTATACCCAGTTTTTACGCCTGATAATTCTTGTAGTAGAGCACTAGACTATATGGACGATTGTGATATATACCCAACTTATTTGTATCAATATTTTATAGATTATCGGCAAATAATCTTATGCCCCGATCGTTTTCAGGAGTTATCTAAACGTTGGTTGAAGACCCGCGCTCTCCATCCCCCCCAACCCCCCTTTGAAAGGGGGGGAGCGACGCAATTGGAAAACCAATCAATATTGCGGGTTTACACATAGTATGTTAAAATGTAAATGTGGAAAATTAATCAGATTAGTAGATGGTTGAAAAAGCGTACAAATTTAGATTTTACCCAACTCCAGAGCAGGAAAGTCTGCTTAGGAGAACTTTGGGTTGTGTACGCCTGGTCTACAACAGAGCTTTGGCAGCTAGAACTCAAGCCTGGTATGAGAACAAAGAGCGAGTAAGCTACAAGCAAACCTCAACTATGCTTACTAGCTGGAAAAAACAGGAAGATTTGGATTTTCTCACAGAAGTAAGCAGTGTGCCATTGCAGCAAAGCTTAAGACATTTACAAACAGCTTTCACTAACTTTTTTAGTGGACGGACTAAATATCCTAATTTCAAGAAAAAGCGGAATGGTGGTAGTGCCGAGTTTACCTCATCAGCATTCAAGTGGAAAGATAATCAAGTCTATTTAGCCAAATGTGCAGAACCATTACCCATTAGATGGAGCAGGCAACTACCCCAAAACTCTGTGCTTAGTACAATTACTGTCAAACTTGACCCCTCTGGTAGATGGTCTGTATCTCTGAGAGTTAATGACACCAGAGATTTGAAACTTAAGCCAGTCAAAAAACAAGTTGGGATTGACTTAGGTATCACCAGTCTTTTAACTACCAGTGATGGAGAAAAAGTTGCGAACCCAAAGAATTTTCAGAAGTTGCATAAAAAACTGAGGTTAGCTCAGAAGTCCCTAGATAGAAAAACCGACAAAAAGTCTAATAATTATCAAAAAGCAAGGCTTAAAGTAGCTCGTATTCACGCAAAAATTAAAGATTCAAGAGGAGACTATACCCACAAACTAACAACCCAACTAATTAGAGAAAACCAAACGATAGTAGTTGAGGATTTGGCAGTTAAGAACATGGTCAAAAATCACTACCCACCCCCATCCCCTCCCGGGAGGGGAGCAAGAGGGGTGGGTAGTGATGCCAATTGGGGAGAAATAGTCAGGCAATTAGAGTACAAAGCTGAATGGTATGGACGGGAACTAATAAAAATTGACCGATATTTCCCTAGTTCCAAGCGTTGCTCTAGCTGTGGTTATGTAGTAGAAAAATTGCCTCTAAATATTAGAGAGTGGGATTGTCCTAAATGTGGTAGTCACCATGACAGGGACATAAACGCTGCAATTAATATTTTGGCTGCGGGACTCGCAGTGTCAGTCTGTGGAGCGACTGTAAGACCTGAAGGGAGTAAATCCCGGAAGGCGGGTGCATTGAAGCAGAAAGCCCCTAACAGCGATGCTGGGGAATCCCGCGCTGTCTCGTAGAGCAGCGTCGGGAGGATGTCAATTGTGCTATCTTATACATACTAATTAAGCCAACTTAATGTATAAAACGATACCCAACAGCAGCAATTCTCCGGTCTTTAAGGAGAATGTGACAGAAGTCGCCGAAGGTTTTTCAGACCATAGCTAAAGCTGATGGGTTTCCAAACAACCGATTGATAATATATATAGAGTATGCCAAAAAATATTCCTTTCGTTGACCTAAAACTCCAACATCAACCACTTAAAAGTGAATTAGAAAATTCGATTCAGGCAGTATTAGAAAGAGGAGATTTTATACTTGGTCAAGCAGTAGAAAAATTTGAGTCCTCATTCGCTACAGCTTCTGGAGTGGAAAATGGCATTGGAGTTTCTTCTGGCACAAATGCTATAGCACTTGGACTTCAAGCTTGTGGTATTGGTCCAGGAGATGAAGTAATTTTACCAGCTAATACATTTATTGCCACTTTAATTGGGGTCCTTCATGCTGGTGCGACCCCAGTGTTAGTAGATTGCCATGCTGAAACTGCGTTAATTGACTTGGAAGTTGCTCAAAAAGCTGTCACATCCAAAACCAAGGCAATATTGCCAGTACACCTTTATGGTCAAATGGTAGCTCCTAGTGAACTAAAAGACTTTGCTCAAGCTAACAACCTAATTATATTTGAAGATGCAGCCCAAGCTCATTTGGCACAAAGAGAAGGTTACTATGGTGGAAGTGTAGGAACTGCTGCTGCGTTTAGCTTCTATCCTAGTAAAAACTTAGGTTGCTTTGGTAATGGAGGAATGGTTATTACTAATAATGCGGAGGTGGCAAATAAAATGCGAACTCTCCGTAATTATGGAGCCCCCCGTAAATATGTCCATGAGGAAGTAGGGACAAACAGTAGACTTGATACAATACAAGCTGCCGTACTTAATGTCAAGCTGCCTTATTTAGAAGGTTGGAATAGCGATCGCAACCAAGCAGCTCAAAAATACGATACCCTCCTCAGCCCCATGAAAGAGAAAGGTATTATTCCGATCGAGAATTTGAGTGGTACTGGTCATATTTATCATTTATATGTGATTCGAGTCACTGACAAATCTCCAATTGAGCGCGATACCCTGAAAGAGAAATTAGGAGCAGCAGGAGTTTCTGTTGGTATCCATTACCCCATACCCTGTCATCTCCAACCAGCTTACCAAAACTTGGGCTATAAGCAAGGAGATTTTCCCAACAGTGAAATTCTAAGTCAACAGATTTTATCTTTACCCATGTATCCTGTAATTAATGAAGAACAAATTAATCACGTTGTTGAGACAATGTTTCAAATTATAGGTAAGTAATTGGTAAGTATTCAGCTATCAGCTTTATAGAACCTATTTAAAATCTCCTTGCCTAATCATCAGACTTACAATTTCTTGGTTTAATCATTATTGGCATAAATAGTTATACTCGGCAATTACCGAATAATTAATAATTAATAATTATAAATTAAATACCTTGGTTAAAAGCCGACCCCCATAGGGGAAAAAGTAGTCATTTAGCTAGCGCACAACTTCGTACTTCGGCTGTCACCGAGATGAAAAGCGGAGCTTAGAGTAGGATGGGATGCATCAGAAACCTAGCCAGATCCAATCGACCAAAGAGAAAAGTGCTAGGATATTTTCTGATATTCAATTCTTTTACGGTTTTAACCAGAGGTAATTATCAATTATCAATTATCCATTAATGAACTAGCCTGAAATTGCTTGATATACTAGCTACTTCAGAAGCTAATTTAGCTTGAGAAAGATACCAAATGGGTTCTAGACAAAATGAAGTCTTATGGCAGTATTTAGATAGTAAAGTGCCATTTGAAAATATGGTTCAAATTACATCCTAAGACCTGAGCTATCCGTAGCAAATTTCTTTAATGCCTTCAGAAAAAAAGCTGTTTGTTATGCTGAAAAAAAACCGAAATACTGACCATGAGCTAAATGAATACTTACAGTAATTGTTAACTTCATTGATTTTCAATTCAGGGTGTTATCATCAAAGTATCATCTAAAACTCAGGAATTTAAGTTATTAAATCAGGGTAAATAGAAAAATATAATATTATTTTTCATCATCTACAAAATCAAAATCAGTTTAATTTCTGTTGAATTTTAAATACAAATTTTAACTGTTTAAATAGCAATCAATAAAACAAAAAAAAATGCAAACGCGTCAAAAATTTCCTATTGCTATTGAGCAAAACTTACTGACAATAGCGATCGCTGCTTTAATATTTCTGATGTATGCTCCGCTGATCATATATTGGTATGATGGGTGGCTAAATAAAAGTATAAGTATAGAACATGAATATTTTAGTCATGGAATAATAGGTATACCTTTTGCTGCTTATATTGTTTGGAATAATCGGCATAAATGGGAAAACTTACCGAATATTTCTCATCCCTTGGGAGCAGTATTATTAGGAATTGCAGGAGTTTGGTATATCAGTAATATTTCAGACTTAATAAACTTGTCTTTTCCCATAATATTGGCAGGAATTTGCCTTTGGTTTAAAGGAATACCTGGTTTGAAATTAATGGGTATGCCACTACTCTTTATTTTGCTTGCTAGTCCTAATCATATTCCCTATTTAGTTGAACCTTATGCCTTACCTCTACAGAAATTTATTGCTGCAATTGCCGGGTTTATTATGACTCAGTTGCACATGGAGGTTATTGTTGAGCAAATATATTTATATGTTGGAAATAGAATTGTTGAAGTTGCACCCCATTGTGCAGGTTTAAAAATGTTATTTACCAGTATCTATGTTTCTCTAATGTTACTTTATTGGACTGGGGCTATAGCAAGTCGCGCTAAGACAACTTTTTTACTGGTTAGTACAGTATTAGTTAGTGTTAGTGCAAATATTGTGAGAAATACTGTACTAACAATTTTTCATGGTACAGGTCAGGATGAAGCTTTTCATTGGTTACATGATGGATGGGGTGGAGATATGTATTCTGCCTGTATGTTGGGTTTATTAATTCTGATTATGAACTGGGTAGATAATTATTTCACAACATCGGCTGATTCTCAAAATCAATCTGATATATAAATTATGATTATGATACTGTCTAAGATTTAAGCATTCAGCCATCAGCTATGAGTTATGAACTAATTATTTTGTCAGGAGGAATTAGTCTCCAGGAAGTGACATAAAAATGAAATTGGTCTATCAGCTAAGGTTATTCATTAATGGATAATTAGCTCAAGGAAAACCCTAACGGAATTAAAGATAAGGAAATATCCTAGCACTTTTCTTGAGGGGAGATTGGATATGGCGTTTAGCGCTCCGCCTTTTTTATGTCGGCGACAGCCGAAACGCACGTTGTGCGGAGCGCTAAACGATCGTTTTTCGCCTATGGGGGAGACTTTTAACCAAGGTATTTAATTAATAATTATTAATTATTAATTATTAATTATTCGGTAAGTTATTACCTTCAAAAGCTTTTTGGGTAGCATGATCCAGGAAAACATGACCCAGGAAAAGCTGAGTGCTTACCTTAAGGTCAGAAATTCTCAGTTTAGGAAATAGGAAATACAAAAGTAGAAAAAAAGTATACCTTAACTAACATGAGAAAGCCTATATAGCTTTCCCCAAGCTCGTGAGGTACAGTTATCTTTTTGTTTTTTTTATTCCCTGTTCCCTATTCCCTGTTCCCTCAAACCTAAAATTTTGTACCTCACCAGTATAGGAATTGCTATATAGAAATATAATCAAAAGATAGTTGTAGGATTATTTTTTTCCAAAATAATTCCACAAATAAATTAAATTATCATTTTTTTTATGATTTACAGTTTTAAATTACTTCATAGATATCAACTTTCAAAAGTAATATTAGTTGTACTTCTGTTAATTGTTTTAGTAGTAGGTGCTGTTCCTGGTTATATAACAGGAAAATGGTCATGGAAAAATACAGTCCAAATTGCTAATTTCAAAGACTTAAAACAAATAAGAGAAGACGGATTAACTATTTCTGATTTGCCAACCATATCCCATCAAAAAATACGAATTGCTGACAATAATTGGTTGCTGCAAAAAGTTAAACAGGATAATCAATCTGTAATTTTGTTACTTTTAACTCCCAATGGACCCAAAGACAAGCCCCAAGTAGAATGGATGGATATAAACGGGTTTAATCGCTGGAAAACAGATTATCACCAGCGAGTTAAATTTACCCTGAAAATAGCAGGCAATGGGGATGGAACTACAGACTCAAAAAAGCAATCTTCTAATATAGAAGCTAGATTCTTTCGAGGCTGGACAAATAAACAAACTTATGCAGTTATGCAATGGTATGCTTGGCCTGGAGGAGGAAGTCCAGAAACTGGCGATTGGTTTTGGAAGGATAGATCGGCTATGATATCCAAAAAGCGTGTACCTTGGGTAGCAGTTAATATTTTATTGCCTGTTGAACCTTTAGCAGATATCGATCCCTATCTACCACAACTCAAATCTATTGGGGAAAAAATTCAAGCATCACTAATGACAGAAGCATTCAAATAAGTTTTAGACATCTCCAGAAAAGAGGGAATAGGGAATAGGAAACAGGGAACAGGGAACCCACCCCTAACCCCTCCCAGGAGGGGAGTAATTCATAATTTATCGATAAGAATTGATTTTATTTTGTATTTTTGGAGATGTCTTTTAGATATAACAAACCACAATTAGTTAAGTTATTCGAATTTCTTAGACATAGTTAGGGTATGCAAAAAGTTACTTAATTCCTAAGAATAAAACTTAATCGCGCAAAGCTACTTCAAAGTTTATGATTAACAACTACTCTCGAAAGTTAATTTCTTTATCCTTAGCCAACTTTTACTCTAGTGCTATAATATTCTCCTTAACTGGGTTGATTTTTCCCAAAACTGCTTATGGGCAACCCCAATTACCTAATAACTCTAAACAAAATATTGCACAAACTAATATAAAATCTCCATCCATAGGTTCTCCACCTTTAGATCCTAACTTCGACTCAGATCCAGATTTACGATTAAGACGTTACTTACTCGGACCGGGAGACCAACTTTCGATTCAAGTTCAAAGATTTGCTGATCTAAATGTAGCGACAACTATAGGTCCAGAAGGTACGATTCAAATGCCTCTGATAGGAACTGTGTTATTGCAAGATTTAACTATATTAGAAGCAATAGCAAAAATTACCTCTGAGTTAAATAAATTTATCATTAATCCAGAAGTATCCATATCTTTAGTTGTCCAACGTCCAGTCCGAATCACAATTGCCGGAGAAATTACAAGACCTGGTTATTATCCGGTGGGAGGAAATTATCAAATTTCAGATGCTTTATCAGCAGCAGGTGGGACAACTTTTACAGCAGACCTACGGAATATAGAGGTACGTCGGACTTTAGCTAATGGTTCTGTAGTTAGTCAGATAGTAAATATTTTAACTCCATTACAAGAAGGTGGTTCTCCTCCAGATTTACGTTTAGAAGATGGGGATGTAGTAATTATACCTTCTCAGCAGTCTATTATACCTGAAGAGAAAGACAGAGAGTTACTCACTAATTATAGTCAAGCAGGAGCTTTAGCTACTGGTATTGTTACTGTGAATGGGGAAGTAACTCGACCTGGTTATTACCCTGCAAATCAGGTATCCTCTGCTTTATTAGCTGCTGGTGGTGCTTCTCTGACTGCCGATCTGCGACGAATTTTAGTCCGCCGGACCTTAGGTGATGGTACTGTGATTGAAGAAACAATTGATTTATATACTCCTTTGCAAAATTCTACTGACTTGCCCAATATTCCTTTAAAGGATGGCGATGCTGTGATTGTACCCACATTACAACCAGGGTCAGACTTAGGTTATGACCGGGAGCTAGTTGGTAAATCGACTTTGAGTCAAGAACAGATTACTATTCGTATTTTCAGTAATCCTAATGATACCTTGGCTACTACTAATCTCCCCAATGGTAGCAGATTAATAGATATTCTCAATGGTATAGCGGTAGAGTCAGCAGATTTGAACGCAATTAATTTAATTCGATTTGACAAAGAAAAAAGGAAAATAGTTAGGCGGGAACTGAATGGGAAAAAAGCGATATTTGGCGATAGTTCTCAAAATATTTTACTTCAGAATGAGGATATAGTTGTTATCGATAGAACTTGGATTAATAACATTAACTATCTATTTGAGAAATATACACTTCCTATTAGAAGTTCGCTGGAATTCGTGCTTTTTTTCCGGTCTTTACAACAAGATACCTCTAACGTATTCTTTGGTGGTGGTAGTAATGGCAATAATCGTAGAAATAATAATAGTAATTAATTAAAAATCAATAATTAGACATCTCCAGAAAAGAGGGAATAGGGAACACTTAACTGGGAACACTTAACCCACCCCTAACCCCTCCCAGGAGGGGAGTAATTGATAATTTATCGATAATAATTTATTTTATTTTTTATTTTTGGATATGTCTATTAGGAATAGGCAAATAATTAGAAGTAATACTATTTCTCAAAAATAATGCTATACCCGATCGGGTGGGGAGGTGTGGGAAGTAGTAGGGACGTTTTGCTGACGCAAAGCTCCGCTAACGCTGCGCGACATGAAACGCATTTTTGTTATGCAACGTCCGTACGGGAGAGGTTAAAAGTAGGAAAAATATATACACTCCCGGCTAATAATTGTCAAAAACAGACAAAAAATCTTGGTAACTATTGAGGTGTTGAAGTATCGCTGAAGTATAGCGTTACTTTTGGTAATTGGTATAAAAAAGTTTTGATTGGTCTATAAAGTTCGGGTGTGTTGTTGCTGAACTCAGAAGTCATATCAAATCTGGTTAAACAGTTATATATTGGTTAAGTCTTTAGGAGTCAGGAGTCAGGAGGCGAGAGAGAGAATAACAAAACTCCCCACACTCCCCACCCTTCCCACATTTTGCACACTTCCCACCCTCCCCACACTCTCCCCACTCCCCATCCCCAAATTAATCTAAAGGTGGTGCTTCGGGGCTGAGAATAACGATATATTCTCCATCTCCGTTTTGCTGAATGACAACAACGGGAGGGCGAGCATTTGAAGGGGCATTTTTTGGCAGAGAAGGGAATATGTAATATTGACCGTTTCTATCGATCAGCAGTCGCCACACAACTTTGGGAAAGTTGTCATCAGTTTTGTTGTTATAGTCTCTTTCTAGTAACTTTTCATATAATTCAAGATCGCCGATCGCTCGAAAACTACTTCTATTAGGATCGTCTGTGAGGTCGGAAATTTTTCTACCTAATGGTAGTTGATTTTCTGGTGTTATTAAAGTAACTACTGGTAACAATGATGTTTCGTTGCGAGCGTCTCGAATAGCATCAACTTTTCCCTGACTTTGACCGAGAAAAAATAAGGCTGTTAATAACCAGCTAACCATGATAATTTCGTTAATCAAAACTTTGTCATATCTGATGAAATTAAATTGTTTCAAATAGAGAAATGATTGGAAAGGGCGAGTAATTTTATGGTGTTTGGTTTTCAGACTCCAATTTAATAATTTCAACCGCCATTTGTTGATAATATCAGTTAATTTATTTCTGCAAAATTTAAGTATAATTAAATTAACTTGAATGACAATAATAATGATTATAAAAGTGAATATTCCTATCCGAATAGTGCGCCAAATAGTGGAAAAATCTCCTATGGATATGTTGCCTAAAAATACCTGTATTGGTGCAATTAAAAATGATTCAAATGGTAAATCTAGGGTGGTTACTTCTAGTTGAAAATAACCAAAATAAGCCCAACGATAAACCCAACCTGTAAAATATAAACCTATTCCTAAAAAACTTAATAAACTTGCAATTTTTCCCAGCATATTTTTCATTCATTGATAATGGATAATGAATAATTTCTCTAATTATCAATTATCCATTGGTAAATATAAATTATTCTTTCACTAGGGTAATACTATAGGTCTAGTAGGGTGTGTCAAGCTTGAAAATATGGGTTAAAAAACCTAACCCCCTAACCCCCTTCCCTGCAAGGGAAGGGGGGAAAAACTCCCCTCTCCTCGCAGGAGAGGGGTTGGGGGAGAGGTCTTCGCTCGTTGCTCAATCCTAACCTACAATTTTAGTCTAGACACGCCAGTAGGGCGCATTAACAATAAGCATAACGCACCGAAAATCATTGGATAATTGGATAAGCGGTGTGTTATGACGGATTTTTCAATAACTTTTCATAATCCAAATTTTAGCCGTCTAACACACCCTAAAAATTTTGCATTAGCATTAATATAGTAATTAAAGATATTAGCAGTAATAAATATTTCTATCCGGTACTAACTATGAAGATAAATAAAATTACTATAATTTTCTTAGTAGCTTGCCTAACTTTAGGAGTCCAAGATAGAAGACAGGCGATCGCTAACCCCAAAGCTATTGTAGAAGCTGAAGCTAAATCAACTGCACAACCTATTCCTTTTTCTTTCCCTACTAATGCGACAGTGGTACTCAAAGATGGTGATAGTAGATCCGGTAAAGTAATAGATATTAATTCTCAAAATATTACTATTAAAAAAGGTGAAAGTCGTCGCCAAGAAGCGATCGCCAATGTTGCCCAGATTAAGTTTAATGGAGATATTTGGTGGCCAACTTCTAGTAAGCCAATTCGTATTCGTGGGAATGAAGTAGAAATGAAAGGTGAACCCCGACGTTTTCAATTACGAATGGATGGCTTGGAATGGGAGGATGCAGAGAATGGTATTGCAATTATTAAACCGGAAGCTGTGGTTGGGGTAGATGAGAGAAAAGGTCTACCTCGAAGTATGAGGAATACTGGTAAGAGTCGTTATATTGTCAGTGAGATGGAGTTTGAACCGGAGCAGCAAATTTTAATTATTACTGCTACTTCTCAATCAAGAAAAGAATAATTTAGTAGGTTGGGTTGACGGCAGGAAACCCAAAAAATATAAATCTATTCCCATATTTTTGGCGTTGCACAATCAGGAATGATGAACTCTGAAAGTAGATATTTTTAGGTAATTCTTTTCTTCATATATGTACAGTTTAAAACCTATTATCATTCTTTAATGTGCAACCCCATATTTTTAATTACTAATTATGTGGGCTTGATATAATTATTAATTGTTGTAGCACTATAAAAAAGTCATAGTAGTAGCACGTCTAGACTAAAATTGTGGGTAAAACCTAACCCCCCAGCCCCCTTCCCTGCAAGGGAAGGGGGAGCATTTCTCCCCTCTCCTTGTAGGAGAGGGGTCGGGGGAGAGGTCTTCCGGGATGCTAAAACTTGCCCACATTTTAAAGCTAGACGAGCTAGTAGGGTGGGCAAAAAGTAATTTATCTAGATTAATAGTTAACTTTTCAAAAAAATTTGCCCACTATTGCTTCTACAATTTTAATGTTTTTAATCTTTGGGATAATAATTATAGTATCTGTTGAAGAACTCATTAAAGAAGCTTTATCTTTACCGAATATACAGAGGGCACTTTTAGTATAAAAGTTGGTTGAAAGTTTGGAGTTTGATATAGATGAAACGATTCAAAATACTTGGATAAATGAAGCTAAAAAACGCCGAGATGAAATTAAGAATGGTGATATTTTATCCATATCTGGAGAGGACGCTTTAGCTGAGGTAAGGCGAATTTTAGAATAATAAAATATGTTTTTCATCCTGCTGCTTTAACAGAATATTCTGAAGCTGTGGAATTTTATCCAGAGCGTCGAGTAGAAATTGCACAGACATTTATTAATACTGTGGAAAATACAATATTCAAAATAGTTAAATATCCCACTCGTTTGCCTGTGATTGATGAGGATATTCGCTGATGTCTAATGGATAAGTTTCCTTATGGTATTTTATACACGATTGAAGATAATTTTATTCTGATTTGAGCAGTTATGCACTGTAGTCGAGAATAGGGATATTGGTAATAGCTCAATTTTAACCTAATTCTATTTGACTTAATTATTTATATGAAACGAATTATTATTACTTCTTTAATTGGAATAACAACCCTGATTACAACTCCCCTAACACTGCCACTATTATCACAACAGAGTTACACCCAAACTTCCAACTCTCAGACAGAAAAGTTAGATAGCTCTGAGACAGAAACGTTAGAGCAACTAATAAAAACAGGATTGCAACAAACAGAGCAATACCAATCTCAGGAGGCTATAGAAACGCTTCAACAAGCTTTAGCTATTGCCAAAAAAGTCAAAAACCGAGAAAACGAGGTATTAGCAAACTTTTTTCTTGGTCTTAACTACGATCGTATAGGTAAGCCACAAGAAGCATTAAACTTTTACAATGAGGCTTTGATGATTTTTCGGGAAGCGGGCGTTCGCTCTGGAGAAGCTCATACTCTCAATAGTATTGGTGGAGTTTACGGCAGTATAGGTAAACCCCAAAAAGCACTAGAATACTACCAACAAGCTTTACCCATCTGGCAAGAAGTAGGCGATCGCTCTGGAGAAGCTCGTACTCTCAATAATATTGGTGTAGTTTACGATAAGATAGGTCAACCCGAAAAAGCATTAGAATACTACCAGCAAGCTTTACCTATCGTGCGAGAAGTGAACAATCGCTCTGGAGAAGCTCGTACTCTCAATAATATTGGTGAAGTTTACCGCAAAATAGGTAAACCCCAAAAAGCATTAGAATACTACCAGCAAGCTTTACCTATCTTGCGAGAAGTGGAGGATCGTTCTGGAGTTGCTACTATTCTCAATAATATTGGTGCAGTTTACACCGATATTGGTCAACCCCAAAAGGCATTAGAATACTACCAGCAAGCTTTACCTATCCTGCGGGAAGTGGAGGATCGTTCTGGAGTTGCTACTATTCTCAATAATATTGGTGCAGTTTACACCGATATTGGTCAACCCCAAAAGGCATTAGAATACTTCGAGCAAGCTTTACCTATCAGTCGGGAAGTAAACGATCGCTCTCAAGAAGCTACTACTCTCAGTAATATTGGTGCAGTTTACCGCAAAATAGGTCAACCCGAAAAAGCATTAGAATACTACCAGCAAGCTTTACCCATCAGGCGAGAAGTAAACGATCGCTCTGGAGAAGCTGTTACTCTCAATAATATTGGTTTAGTTTACGGCAGTATGGGTAAACTTCAAAAGGCATTAGAATACTACCAGCAAGTTTTACTTATCAGCCGGGAAGTGAACGATCCCTCTCAAGAAGCGACTACTCTCAGTAATATTGGTGGAGTTTACAACAGTATTGGTCAACCCAAAAAAGCATTAGAATACTACCAGCAAGCTTTACCTATCACGAGGGAAGTAAGCGATCGCTCTGGAGAAGGTACTACTATCAATAATATTGGTGCAGTTTACAGCGATATTGGTCAACCCGAAAAAGCATTAGAATACTACCAGCAAGCTTTACTGATAACGAGGGAAGTGAACAATCGCTCTGGAGAAGGTACTACTTTCAATAATATTGGTGTAGTTTACAGCGATATTGGTCAACCCCAAAAGGCATTAGAATACTACCAGCAAGCTTTAACTATCTGGAAAGAAGTGGGCGCTCGCTCTGAAGTGGCTAATACTCTCAATAATATTGGTCTAGTTTACAGCGATATTGGTCAACCCGAAAAAGCATTAGAATACTACCAGCAAGCTTTACCTATCACGAGGGAAGTACGCAATCGCTCTGGAGAAGGTACTACTATCAATAATATTGGTGCAGTTTACGACAGTATAGGTAAACCCCAAAAGGCATTAGAATACTACCAGCAAGCTTTATCTATCACGAGGGAAGTGAAAAATCGTTCTGGAGAAGGTACTACTCTCAATCATATTGGTGCAGTTTACGACAGTATAGGTAAACCCCAAAAGGCATTAGAATACTACCAGCAAGCTTTACTCATCAGGCGAGAAGTGGGCGATCGCTCTGGAGAAGGTACTACTCTCAATAATATTGGTGGAGTTTACGGCAGTATAGGTAAACCTCAAAAGGCATTAGAATACTTCGAGCAAACTTTACCTATCTTGCGGGAAGTAGGCGATCGCTCTGGAGAAGGTACTACTCTCAGTAATATTGGTACAGTTTACAGCAATATTGGTCAACCCCAAAAAGCATTAGAATACTTCGAGCAAGCTTTACTTATCAGTCGGGAAGTAAACGAGCGCTCTCAAGAAGCTACTACTCTTAATAATATTGGTACAGTTTACAAAAGTATTGGTCAACCTCCAAAAGCATTAGAATACTTCGAGCAAGCTTTATCTATCACGAGGGAAGTGAAAAATCGCTCTCAAGAAGCTACTACTCTCAGTAATATTGGTCTAGTTTACGACAATATTGGTCAACCTAAAAAAGCATTAGAATACTACGATAAAGCTTTACCTATCTTGCGGGAAGTGAAAAATCGCTCTCAAGAAGCTACTACTCTCAATAATATTGGTGCAGTTTACAGCAGTATAGGTAAACCCGAAAAAGCATTAGAATACTTCGAGCAAGCTTTATCTATCACGAGGGAAGTGAAAAATCGCTCTAGAGAAGGTACTACTCTCAATAATATTGGTGGAGTTTACGACAATATTGGTCAACCCGAAAAAGCATTAGAATACTACCAGCAAGCTTTACTTATCACGAGGGAAGTGCGCGAGCGCTCTCTAGAAGCTACTACTCTCAGTAATATTGGTGTAGTTTACAAAAGTATTGGTCAACCAAAAAAGGGATTAGAATACTTCGAGCAAGCTTTACTTATCAGACGGGAAGTGGGCGATCGCTCTGGAGTTGCTAATTCTCTCAATAATATTGGTGTAGTTTACAGCGATATGGGTCAACCCCAAAAGGGATTAGAATACTACCAGCAAGCTTTACCTATCACGAGGGAAGTGAAAAATCGCTCTAGAGAAGGTACTACTCTCAATAATATTGGTACAGTTTACAGCGATATGGGTCAACCCCAAAAGGGATTAGAATACTACCAGCAAGCTTTAACTATCTCACAAGAAGTGAGCGATCGCTCTGGAGTTGCTAATACTATCAATAATATTGGTGGAGTTTACCACAAAATAGGTAAACCCCAAAAGGCATTAGAATACTACCAGGATGCTTTAGTTATCAGCCGGGAAGTGAGCGATCGCTTTGGGGAAGCTACTTATCTCAATAATATTGGTCGAGTTTACCACAAAATAGGTAAACCCCAAAAAGCATTAGAATACTACGAGCAAGCTTTACCTATCTCACAAGAAATCAGCGATCGCTCTGGAGAAGCTAATACTCTCAATAATATTGGTGTAGTTTACAAAGACATAGATAAACCTCAAAAAGCATTAGAATACTACCAGAAAGCTTTACCCATCTCACAAGAAGTGAGCGATCGCTTTGGAGTTGGTGTTATTCTCAATAATATTGGTCGAGTTTACTACAAAATAGGTCAACCCCAAAGAGCATTAGAATACTACCAGAAAGCTTTACCCATCTCACAAGAAGTAGACGATCGCTCTGGAGTTGCTAATATTCTCAACAATATTGCTTATGTTTATCGAGATACCAACCAACCAAAGAAAGCAATCAAAAATTGGGAAGACTCATTAACAATGATCCTAGAAATGCGTGCGGGGTTAAAAAAAGAACACCGTAAAACTTTTTTAGCAGATGAAGATAATGAGGGTGCAGCGATCGCCCTTGTCGATCTCCTCATTGACCAAAATAAACCTGATGCTGCCTGGAAATGGTATAACCTAGCTACTACTTTCGACATCGCTGACTACACTCACCTTATTGATGCCAAAGTAAAAAACCCAGAAGCTCAAAAACTAATTAACCAATGGGAACAAAACTATCAAGAATTACAAGGTCTCTATGGCAAAGTAAAAAATAAATGGAATCCCCAACTTTCCCAAAAAATTAACCAGTTACAAGCAGACAAAAGCCAACTCGCGGAAAAGATGAGCCAGGAATACCCAGAAGTTGCGGAGCTTTTTGAATATAAGCCAAAAGATATCAAAAAACTCAAAGCCAATATTGCACCAGATACCGTTGTTATTCAACCAGCTCTTTTAACTGGTATTAAAAATGTTCCCGATAGCATAGCCATATTTTTTATCACCAGAGATAAACCTGTGCTAGTTAAAAAAATTCCTATAGATGACCAAAAATTTGATTACATCCTCACCGAATATCGCCAGCAACTAGAAAACCCCAACGCTGACGACTACGACATTAACCAAGAAAAACTCTATGACTATTTGATTCGTCCGATGTCAACAGAAATAGCTGCTTACTCCCCCAAACAACTTGCCATCATCCCCACCAGAAAATTACGTTATATTCCTTTTGAAACCCTATTTGATAATCAAACAGACCAATATTTACTGGAAAAATATCCCATCCACTACCTCACCCGCATCTCTGGGAACAAAAAACCAGAGTCAAAAAACACTAAACCTATGAAAGTATTAGCATTTGGTAATCCCACTCCCACAAAATTAAATCTCCCTGGTGCAGAAGAGGAGGCTAAAGCGATCGCAGAAAAGTTATCAGGCAAACATTACATTCAAAAAGAGGCAACCCTGACTCGTTTCCAAAACGAATCCCTGGGTTTTCCCATAGTGCATCTTGCTACCCACGGTTGCTTTCAAGAAGGTGGTTGCCCTGGTGTGGGTTTAGAGGAAAATACAATTTTGTTTGCCAACGATGAAACTTTTAAGATCAAAGATGCTGCCAGTTTAGGATTAAAAAATACAGATTTAATCGTTTTGAGTGCTTGCCAAACTGCCATGACAGCAGACTCCAACGGTGAAGAAATAGCGGGAGTTGCCTATTTATTTGAGCGTGCGGGTGCCGATGCTGTGATTGCCAGTTTATGGAATGCGGAGGATGAGACTACGAAGGATATTATGGTGAAATTTTATGAAAATTTGCAACAAGGAATGACGAAAGTGGAGGCATTACGTCAGGCGAAGTTAAGTTATGTTAGGGAGTATGTACATCCGTTTTATTGGTCGCCTTTGATTTTGATAGGTGATGGGGAGTGAGGGAGTTGCCAGACACAGATTCGGGCACGGATAAACGGATTAATCATTTGACATCATCTGTGTATCCGTGGCAAAAGATGCTAGACACAGATTCGTGCGGGGATAAACGGATTCATTATTTGACATCATCCGTGCATCTGTGACAAAATCCCTGTCTAGCTCATAGGTGATGGGGAGTGAGGGAGTTGCTAGACACAGATTCGGGCGCGGATAAACGGATTGATTATTTGACATCATCCGTGCATCCGTGACAAAATCCCTGTCTAGCTCTGTCTAGCTCTACAGTTAAAATTCTCCTGCTAAAGCAGCAACACAACGTTCGCAAATTGTGGGGTCTTCTGAGGAGACACCGACATGGGTAGAATAATTCCAACAGCGATCGCATTTCTCGCCATCTGCTTTGACTACTCCTACTCCTAAAGTATCTGATATAGATTTATATTCAAGATTTCCTAGAGTTTCTGGAGATTCTAATAATTCTACTTGAGAAGTAATAAACAGATAACGTAATTCATCAACTCCATTACCAGCGATGGTGGCTTTAATATTCTTGGGTTGTTGAGGTAAATTTTCTGTTTCTACTACTTGTGGAATAGGGGGAGAATCGACTTTTTGGGGAGGAACAAAAACTCCTTCTGGAGATACTAAGGTTGCTGATTGTTTAACTGTATTGTCTGTTGATTTTTTCGGTTTGGGTGATAAGGCTCCTTTACCTAATATATCTTCAGCAGTCAATTTGATTTTTTCGGACAAACTTTGCCGAGTTTTAGTCAATAACAAATTATGAGTAACAAAGCGAATTGTGTAGATGATTCCGACTAATTCCATGATGGAATTTACTACGGGTATTTGGTGAATTGTTGTTACTACTGTTAGTGTCACTCGGATTAATAACAGGAATATAATCAGGAAAAATATTCCTCCTAATGCTTTTTGATATGCACTAAATAATTTGCTCAAAATATCAGGAAAATCTGATAAAAAATCCTGGGGTTGAGCAAAATTAGCATGAGATTTTTGCGGGTTATTAGGAGTTGTATTTTCTGTTGTTTCTGGTTCTGTTTCGATTTGAACTTCTAGAACTTCTGACTGACTTTTTTCTGCTTTAGCAGTAGGGTTAAAAGATTCCATTTGCTCTCGCAATTCTGCATCTTTTACATACAACAATACCTTTGCTTCTAGGGGCGCACCGATGGCTTTTTCTGCTCTTGCTTTTTCCAATACTTTGTTAACTTCAGTGCGAGTTTTTCGTAATTCTTCCCATAATTTCACTAATTCTGGGTTATGCCATTTTGACTCTAATTTCACCCACCCAGACTCAAATACAGATTTGTAGGGAGTCGGATAAGGAAGATTTTGCCAAATATCTTCTGCCATGTGAGGTAAAACTGGAGCGATCGCTTTTGCTAAATTTTCTACAGCTATAGCTAAGACTGTCTGACAACTGCGCCGTCTGAAAGCGTCAGTCGCACTGATATAAAGTCGGTCTTTGGCAATATCTAAATAAAAGTTAGATAGGTCAACGACACAGAAATTTTGAATTGTTTGGAAAAAGCGGAAATACTGAAACTTTTCAAAACCATCTTTGACTTCAGCAAATACTTCTGTTATCCGGTGCAACATATAACGGTCTAACTCTGGCATTTCCTCATAAGCAACAGCATCTTTTGCCGGATCGAAATCATGGATATTCCCCAATAAAAACCGCGCCGTGTTTCTAATTTTGCGATAAATATCTGCTATTTGCTTGAGAATATTTTTACCAAGGGGTACATCCGAAGAATAGTCTACAGAGGAAACCCACAAACGGAGAATATCTGCACCATAAGGAGGTTCTTGTTTTTGATTTTTGCCGCCTTCAATAACTATTGATGGATCTACCACATTTCCCAGAGACTTACTCATCTTGCGACCATTTTCATCCAGCACAAAACCGTGAGTCAAAACCGTTTTATATGGTGCAACACCGTTAGTAGCAATACTGGTCAGCAAACTTGACTGAAACCAACCGCGATGTTGGTCGGAACCTTCCAAATATATATCAACTGGATATCTTAACCCTTCCCGTTGTTGAGCAACTGCTGCCCAAGATGAACCGGAGTCAAACCAAACATCCATTGTATCTGTACCTTTCTGATACTTGTCAGCATCTTTACGATATTTTTCTGGTAGGAGCTCCTCCACCGACATTTCCCACCAAGCGTCAGAACCTTTTTCGGCAATAATTTTTTGCACATGAGCAATGGTTTCCTCAGTCATTAAAGGTTCCCCAGTCTTTTTGTCATAAAATACCGGAATAGGTACGCCCCAACTTCTTTGTCGAGAAATACACCAGTCAGAGCGATCGCTTACCATTGGAGTAATGCGATTTTCTCCTTGAGCAGGTATCCACTGAACATCAGCGATCGCCTTGACTGCTTCATCCCGGAAACCTTCCACGGAAGCAAACCATTGTTCGGTTGCTCGAAAAATAGTTGGTTTTTTGGTGCGCCAGTCATAGGGATATTTATGTTCGTAGGGTTCCTCTTTCAACAGAGAGTTAACATTTTGCAGTGCTTCAATGACGGCAACATTTCCCTCTTTTAATACATTCAACCCCTCAAACTCTCCTGCTTCAGCAGTAAATTTTCCATTGCCATCCACAGGCGACAAAATTGGTAAACTATAACGTTGCCCTACGATATAGTCTTCCTGACCGTGACCGGGAGCAGTGTGAACTAAACCTGTACCAGACTCAGTAGTAACGTAGTCGCCACCAATGAGAATTTTACTTTCTCGCTCAAACAGTGGATGTTGATAAGTGCAGTTTTCTAAGTCTTGACCTTTAACAGTCGCTACAGGTGTTAAAGTTGTACCGAGAGTTGCCGACAAACGTTCGACTGCTTCTGCTGCAACTATGAATAATTTTTCTTTCCCCATTGCATAGTCAGCATCGGGTTTGACAACAGCATAGTCGAGGTCTGGGTTAACGCTGACTGCCAAATTACCAGGAATAGTCCAAGGTGTTGTCGTCCAGATGGCAACCCAGAGTTTTTCCAGGTAAGGTGCGAGAGACTTTTCAACTGCTTTTGCTAATTTCGTAATTTTAAAAGCAGCATAAATACTCTGAGATGTGTGACCTTCAGGATATTCTAGTTCAGCTTCTGCAAGAGCAGTTTTAGAACTAGGACTCCAATGTACTGGTTTGAGACCACGATAAATGTAGCCTTTCAAAACCATTTTGCCAAATACCCCAATTTGAGCAGCTTCATATTCTGGAGAAAGAGTCATGTAGGGATGTTCCCAGTCTCCCCAAACACCATAACGTTTGAATGACTCCCGTTGTTTGTCTACAGTTTCCAGAGCAAAGTCTCTAGCTTTGTGACGTAATTCTATAGGTGTGAGTTTTGCCCTTTCTGCTGATTTAAGATTTTGAATAACTTTTAATTCGATAGGTAAACCGTGGCAGTCCCAACCAGGAACATAACGAACTTTTCGCCCCTGAAGAATTTGATAGCGGTTAATAATATCTTTAAGAATTTTATTCATGGCATGGCCAATATGCAGGTTGCCATTGGCATAAGGTGGGCCATCATGTAGGGTGAATATTTCCCCTGGGTTGGTCTCTGAGAGACGTTCATAGATTTGTGATTCTGCCCAAAACTTTTGTAGTTCTGGTTCGCGGGTGACTGAGTTTGCCCTCATATTAAAATTGGTTTGGGGCAGGTTTACGGTGTCTTTATAGGATTTTGCTTCAACCATTAGATTTTAGATTTTTCTGTGAGTATATTCAGAATTTTAGACTTATTTGTTTGTATCATGCCCTGTTTAGGGTTTTGGTGGTGTTTAATCTTATCTGCATAACTGCCTGTCTATCTTAGTCAGGACTTACGCATTTTTGAGTTCTAAACACTACATATTTATAACGTTATAGTTCTTGAACGCTATATGACGCTATATATAGTGTCTCTGCGTAAGTCCTGTTAGTCTTGTAAAAAGAGTATCTATCAACAAAAAATTTGGTCAACATTTGCAGGTGGCTTTTATTCATTGTAGTATAAAAAATACAATTTGAAGTAAAAATTTAGATTTATTGCAAAAAATGCCAGTATATACTCGTCCTCCTAGTAATAAACCACCAGAAATAACCTATTTATTTATTGATGGAGGTTATTTGAGGAGAAGCTACAAAGACTGCACTTCTCAATGGTTCGGAAATGACGTTGGAGATGGCAGAGATATTGACTTTGCTGCAATCAAAAGTCGTTTTAATGCTCGAAAGGTTTTCTATTATGACTGCCTTGATGAAATTCACAATAAAAATGAGAAAGAAGAAGATTTTAAAGCTCGTGTATCTCAACAAAAGGATGATTTTAATCAAATCCGTTCTCTAGAAGGATATCATGTTAAGTTAGGAACTTTGGTAGGTAATCCAAACAACAAACGTCAAAAAGAAGTGGATGTTCTATTAACAGTAGATATGATGAATCACACGATTCGTAATAACATGACCAATGCAGTTTTAATTGCTGGCGATCGAGATTTTAAACCAGTTGTTGAAAGTCTAGTTACTATGGGAATGTATGTAAAAATAGCTTCCGAACCTCGTTCAACTTCCCCAGAACTTAGATATGCTGCTGATGATTATATACCTCTATTATTTGAGAATTACTATAGTTGGTCATCTCCAGAACTGAAAAAAAAGTATCCAACACCCAAAATTGATCAAGCGGGTGGTGGAGATACTCCACAGCGTTATAGACCTAGTGATGCTAAATTTCTTAAGCAGGGAAAAGTCAATGGTTATAAAGCAGAATTGTTTCAAAAAGATAGTCAGTTTATTCTCTTTTTTGAGAAGATAGAAGGTGGTTGGACTTTAAAGTTAAGTTTCAATAGTCAAGAAAGACTAGAACTTTATTACTTCCTAAAATATGGAAAAAAAATTGAATGGGATTGAATGAATTTATACAGTGTTTCATAGTGATAATTTTGACATGACAATAATTTCAAAAGATGATTTGACTTTATCAGGAGCGAAACTATTTATGATATTCTGAAAATAAATTGGTATAGTTATTTATTTATCAATGGAGTTTACTTGAAAAAAAGTATAAAGTGTACTTCTGATTATCTATAAATATGAAAATTCCTAATTCAAAACTTGCAGAAGTTGATGTTCGGAAGTTGCGCGATTATTGCCTCTCTCCAGAGCATTCAGGGGGTAAGCACAAAGCGCGGTTATTTGAATCTATTCTTGGCATGACTGCTAATGATGCAGAAGAACTGCGTAACATACTTCTTAAAGTTGTTGATATTTATGATGCTCAACTAGGACGTACAGATGGATATGGACAACGCTATACTCTAGATTTTATGCTTGAATGGAATAACAAAAGTGCTACAGTTCGTAGTGGGTGGATTATTGAGCATGGCTCAGATATACCAAGGTTAACAACCTGTTATCCTCTATAATTATTGAAGGTAAAAATATGAATGAAACAATCAAACTATTAGACGTAGTAGCTCTTACAGAAGACTTACCAGAAGTAAATTTATATCGCGGACAGGTAGGTACAATAGTAGAAATTCTGGCTAGTGGAAAAGCATTTGAGGTTGAGTTTTGCGACGATAATGGGCGAACTTATGAATCATTGGGTTTACAACCAGAACAGTTTATGGTGTTGTATTTTGCTCCTGTTTCTTGAGCATACAGCAGTGTTGACGCTCAGTGAAACACGTAAAAAAAAGGATAACCCTGTAGGGATGTTCCATGGAACGTCCCTACTTTGTTAGTTTTTGCCTATTGATAGATTTTTTCAACCTACATTCCCCTTGTAGTTAAAGTTATTATTTGAGGAGCTTAAAAGTTTTAATAATGCCAGTAAATGCAGATAAACCCCATCTGTGGAAAAAAGATATTACTCAGTCAGTAGATTTCTACAATAATTGGTTTCTTGAGTTTGCTCCGATAACATACAAAGAAACTCGTCTTAGTACCACTCAAAAGGTTGAGTCCACATTAATGTTGACAGCTAATTTCACAAATATCTCACGGGAGATACTGTATCAGCACCCATTTATCTTGCCTATATTGCGGATGGCAACAGCGCCACCTATTGCTCGCGATCGACTCATTGGACTTGCTGATGTACGACCTAATCTTGTTAAGAATATGGAAGAAAAACTACGAATACCGCCACGAATGAATCCAGAAGAAATTCATTCTGAACTTGATAAAATTTGTCTAATTATTATTAGATTGCTAGATAAAGATATCTTTCCTTGGCTCGAAAGTGGTAGACAAGCAACCGATATAGAAGCTACTAGAGCTGCTACTATTGTTGCCGATCGCTTATGTGGTAATTTAGCTGACCCTATTATTCGTAATGCTCAAGAACAAAGACAACTTTCTACTATGAAAAATTGGTTAGAAAACAGAGGTTATTCTTATATTGAAACTGGCAGTGGTTTACAGTTTAATCAACTCAATCCAGGCAGTTTTTCATTTCGGATGAATATATCAGTAAAACAACCTAAAGGTAGCAAACAGATTAATATTCCTATTGATACTATTATTATGCCGTTTAATTCTCAAGTTGGTGAATTGCCACTATTAATTGAAGCGAAGTCAGCCGGGGATTATACAAATACAAATAAAAGACGAAAAGAGGAAGCTATTAAAATTAATCAATAGCGATCGATAAAATCAGAAATTTCAGGAATATTACTGGAGTGATTCCTGGCGTTCGGGATGTGTTTACACTGAGTCAACATTTGAAAACGTTTCGGTTGAGAATGGAGTATTTGAATGCTGCTGGTAAGAAACTGACAGAGTTTTTAAACTCACACCCTTTGGTTTCTAAGGTATATTATTTAGGCTTAGACTCTCATCCTCATCGGGAACTCGCCCAGAAATATTTTACGAATGGGTATGGTGGTGTTGTAACTTTTGAACTCAAACTTTCAAAAAATGAGACCTCTGAATTTATTGATAATTTGACAATTCCATATATTGCTTCAAATTTTGGTTCGGCAGAAACTTATATTGAACAACTTGCGCCTTTTACCTACTACTATTTATCGGAGGAGGATAGAGAATCATTAAAAATTACGGATAGTTTGATTAGATTATCTATCGGTTTTAACGATCCAATAGATAGTCTAATTGATGACTTGAATAGTAGTCTGGCGAAATATCAGAGATAAAAAACCTAATTAGGACTTTCGATATTTTGCGTAAGTCCTGCTTTTCTTTTTTTCAAAGGAGTTTTAATGAACTTGATTTTCCCTTTCCATTCTTTCTCGAATTGCTTTTGTTTTTCTAACCAATCAGCTAATATTAATTCCGGATCGTAGTTAAAAGCTTTGGCGTGTTCTTCTCGAATTTTGTAAATTTCTTCTAAAATTTCATCAGGTAACATCATTGTTTTTTCGTGCTAATTGATAATGTGTACAAAGTATTGGTAATTGATAGCCAAAGTTAGTGCTAATTTCAGATAATTTTCTCTGAATATTAGGGTTAGCAATATGGCGACAATTCCATGTTAAAAGATAGTCTAAACTATAAACAGTTGCTAGGGCAATATGCAACGCATCATCACTAGCTTTAAGGGGAAGATTCGTTTGTTGGAGAAACTGTTGAATCAAGTTTGTAACAGTTTGATTATCAAAGAGAAAGGGAAAGTCTTTAATCATCTCTATTCTATTTTGAGCCATTTCTGGGTCGCCCCTAGCTGCCTCATCCAAGACTACTTGAGAGACGTATATTTCAAAATTGCTTCGGCAATTATCCCACCATTCTCTGGTTACTGCCATATTAGCAGCAACAATTAGATTTTGGCTTGGTCTGGCGGTTAAATAACCAATAACACTTGTTTCTAAATATAAACTTTCACTCATTGCTATTTAATTATTGTTCAAATTTACCTTGTTTAAACTTGCTCATAACTAAATTTCAACCTAATTTTATTCATTTATTGTCTTAACAATTTAAGATTACTCTGTTTAATAATTAATAAAATATGTTGATTGATACTAGACATTTATAGTATCTTGTTAAATTAATCTTAAGTAAGAGATTATTTAGCTAAAGCATATTTAAAATAGCTAAAATATATTTGATCGGGACTTACCGAAAAATTTGGGTTTAAAGCCTCCCCTTTTCAGGGGATAATAAATAAAAATTTTCATGATTAGTCAATCCTCTTCTTTTCAAGGAGAGGTAATTATTCATTATTAATTATTCATTATTCATTGTTGAAATATCCATGTGAAATAATACACAAATTCTAGGGGTTAACAGTCGTTAATCCCTACTATATAAAGAGAGATTTTCACAGAAAAAAACAGCGATTTAAACACTCCATTATTCATCTAAATGTAATGAAAAATCAATTGCTATTATCAGAATAATCAAAGTTATTTGATAGATAAAAATTAATCGCGATCGCATTATTATTCATAGCTGCAGTTGGGCTATCTTTTGCAGCAATATTTATTAAATGGAGTGAAACATAAATTAGTCCAAATGCAACAGTTTTTAATCGTTTGTGGATTGCGACTGTAGTTCTCGGTTTTGGGAATACTCTTAATTTTGTTTATCTAAAACTATCTAATAGACAATTAAATCTACAGTCTGTAGAAGATAGGCCTTACACAAAAACTGTTATTTTACTATTGTTAGGATTAGGTTTTAGTTATCTGGGATTTCAATCACTTTGGGCTTGGTCTATAACTCAAACAAGTATTGGTATTTCTACTGTCTTGCATAATTTTACTCCCATATTTACAACTTTGAGCGCATGGATTTTTTTTGGTCAGCGTTTTGAAGAAAAATTTTTGATAGGGATGGTAATAACCATTGTAGGAATAGTTTTTATTGGTATCGAAGATATACAAATAGCTAATGGTACAACTAATAAAATATTAGGTGATGCAGCTGCTTTATTCTCTGCAGTTTTCTATGCAGGATACTTACTGATAATAGAACAATTACAAAGCAAATTAAGTGCTACCAAAATATTAATGTGGAGTTCGTTAACTGGAGCTATTTTAATTTTACCTATCCTGATACTTACTGGGGAAAAAATTTTTCCTTACTCATGGAATGGGTGGTTAGCCGTGATTTGTTTAGCTGTTATCTGCCAGGTTTTAGGACTGGGACTTATCACTTATACCCTCAATAAATTATCTGCGGGGTTTGTGGCCCTATTTTTACTTATCGATCCAGTTCTGACAGCTATTGAAGCATGGATAATTTTCTCCGAAAGATTAAGTTTATGGGACTGGATTGCTTTTGTATTGGTTCTACTGGGTATTTATTTAGCTTTATCGAGTAAATCTTCTATTCAGGAAGAATAATTCATAACTTGAAGTTATTATTTATTTTGATTGGAAAACAAAAGGTAGATAATAATATTGACAGTAAACGGACACTTGTTCCATGTCTCAATATTCGTAATAGGCAAAGACTGGAAGCTTCCGGCATTCATGGTTTGAAAGATGTCTGGCACTTCCTAGAAATGTCCTTTATAGAAATAGAGATGCCAAATATAATATGAGAGTATTTAGAAGCAGTTGATCTTGAAAGTTATGCAGGAACAAGTTGATAAGATAGGTAATTTAAGAGTGTTTGCATCCTTAGGACTAGCTATATTTGCCCTCTCTTGGATTCCCATTTTTTTCCGATTCCTTGAGGCAGAAATAGGTCCTTTTGCAGCTGCATTTAATCGCGTTTGGCTGGTCACGATTCTCTTAGGATTGTGGAATGGACTACAGTATATTAAAGAGCAATTTTCATCAGATAAATCTTGCAAACACAATCCTTATACTCCTTTAGTTTGGCTGCAATTATTAGTAGCAGGAATTAGTTTAGCTGGCCATCTGCTCTTATTGGCTTGGTCTCTAAGTCAAATTAGCATTACAAATACTTGTTTATTAGCCAATATGACTCCGATATGGACTGTTCTGTTAGGTTGGCTAATATGGAGCCAAAAGTTTGACAATTTATTTTTAATCGGGATGGGAGTCGCTATTGCAGGAGCTTCTATCATTGGAATAGAAGACTGGAAACTTGCCACAGCAAGTTTAAAAGCAGATGGAGTTGCTATAGTGGCATCAATCTTCTATAGCATATATTTGCTTTCTGTAGAATATCTACGCTCTCACTTAAGTTTTGTAACGATTCTGGGGTGGATTTCTACAATATCGACTATATCTATATTACCTCTTGCCTTGATCGCCGAAAATCAGCTATTTCCCCATTCTTGGTCAGGGTGGACATTTGTAATTTTGCTAGGTTTAATTTGTCAACTTCTAGGGCAAGGACTTGTGATGTATTGCCTCAAGAATTTATCTTCAGGCTTACTTTCTATGAGCAAGCTACTCGTTCCCATCATCAATGGTTTCTTAGCTTGGGTGTTGTTTGCAGAGGTGTTGAGTTTCTGGAACTATGTAGCATTTTGTCTAGTTCTACTGGGCATCTATATCGCTAAATCCAGTTCCTTTGCTGTTAAAGAGTGATATCAAATCCGGTAGTATCGGTAGAATTCCAGACCGTAGGGGTTTGGTCTCCAAACCCTCGACAAACTAGGAGTTTTAACTCTTTTTCTGATAGTAGAATTATATCACTCCGATTTCTCGGCAACCGTAGCCAGCGGATTTGATATGATATTATAGAGCAGCGAATTGAACAATTGATTTGAGAACCAAGCTATCAAAAAAAGATTATGAGTGATTTTGTTTTAACTGTTATAGGAGGGGGTAACTGCGGACATACATTAGCTGGTCTTGGGCCAAAAGAGGTTGAAACCCGCGTAATGACTCGCCGTCCCGAAGATTGGAACCAACGAATTGAAGTTTTCTATGAAAGTGATACGACTCCAATTTCTGAGGCCGATATATCGATTATTAGTTCTAACCCAGAAGATGTCATCCCAGGCAGCGATTTGATCCTCATATGTGGTCCTGTATATGTCTATGATGAAATCCTTTCTCGAATAGCTCCTTATGTAGACCCAGATAGCCATGTCGGTTTACTTTATGCCCAAGGATGTACTCACTTTAATGCTCAATCATTATTGCCCAATTCATACTTTTTTGGGTTTCAAACAATCCCTTGGCTTTGTAAAACTATGGAGTACGGGAAGAAGGCTCGTATTATTGGACCACAGAAGTCCCTCCGGGTAGCTACTAATTCTCCAGATAAAGATAAGTTGTCTTCATGGTTAGAGAGAATACTCAGGCATTCTACAATAACATTCCTACCTAATTTTTTAAGTACAACCCTAACTCCATCTAATCAGATCGTTCATGCAGGTCGGTATTATGGGATTTTTCATAACTGGGATGGTGTCTCACCTTACTCGGAAGAGGATATTCCACTACTATATGAAGATATGGATGAATTTTCAGCAGATTGTATTGGACGTCTTAGTGATGAGCTTCAATTAATCAAACAAGGGATTATCAAAGAATTGCCAGAGGTTAACTTAGATTATGTCAAGCCCTTAGACGAGAGATTGGCTGAAGACTTTTCTGATTTAGTAAAGGACAAAAGTTCTTTGAAAACGATTTACGCCACTAGCTATGCACATCGGGGAGTTAAAACTCCTGTGCGAGAGTTTAAGGGTGGTTTTGCTCCAAATCCTGACACACGTTTCTTTAAGGATGATATTCCCTATGGTCTTTGTATTATGAAGTGGTATGCTGAAATGCTAAAGATTGATACTCCCTGGACTGATGCAATGGTAGAGTGGCATCAAAACTTAATGGATAAGGAATATATTGTCAATGGAAAGCTTGTTGGAAAAGATGCTCACGAATGTGGTACTCCAGCATTCTATGGTGTTCAGACATTAAAAGAAGCAGTAATTTGAACATATTTAGGTTTTTTACCATTCATTTTTCAATGAATGGTAAAAATCTTGAGGCGATCTAGCTGCCGCACTTGCTCCGCCAACGCTTAAAAATTTTTAAGCGATTGCTGACACAAAGCTCCGCTAACGCCTAAGTTAGTAGGCGCTATATATATAGGGTTTGCTGAATAAAGTTTTTTTGCTGGGGTAGGAGTCAGGAGTCAGGAGGAATGGGGAATGGGGAATTTAGAGGAGGCAGTAGGAAGAATTATCCCTTGATTTTTCTCCCATAGTCAGCTCAAAATCCTAACTTTTTGGTCGCTCCAGCTGAAAAAGTGCAACTTTTTCAAAAAAGGCTTTAAGATTTAATCAGCAAGCCCTATATAGTATCTTTGCGTAAGTCCTGATAGAATTACTTTAGTCTGAATTTGTCCTTTATTGTTTCTCAAGTCCCCTATGAAAGACAGAGTTTATAATTTTTATGCAGGTCCTGGTGCTTTACCTTTACCTGTGCTGGAGCGAGTTCACTCGGAGTTTTTTAACTATAACAATACGGGTATGAGTGTGATGGAATTAAGCCATCGCACAGATGAGATTCAGCATATTATTGATGATAGTGGTGCTCGAATTAAGAGAATGATGAATTTGTCTGACGAATTTGAAGTAATATTTCTCCAGGGGGGAGGTTCCCTACAATTTCTGATGGTGCCAATGAATTTATCTCATCCGGGAGATAAAATAGATTACATTGATACCGGATATTGGGCAGAAAAAGCTATTAAAGCAGCAAAAAGTTTGGGTAGAGATTTAGAGATTATTGCTGCATCAGGCGATCGCAACCATACTTATGTTCCTAACTCGGACAGTATTCAAACACGCTCTGAAGCTAAATATTTACATCTTTGCACCAATAATACTGTTGTCGGAACTCAATTTCACAATTTTCCTAAAGTTCCTATTCCTATTGTTGCTGATATGAGTTCTGACTTTTTGAGTAAGGCGATCGATCCTTCTCCCTGTGCTTGTATATATGCACACGCTCAGAAAAATGTCGGACTTTCTGGGGTGACTGCGGTTGTGATCCGAAAGAGTATTTTGGAAAATAGTCCGGACGATCTGCCAGAACTTCTAGATTATCGTACCCACATCGAACGCAAGTCTAATTATCATACACCTCCCTGTTTTTCTATCTACGTTATGTGGCAGATTTTGCGCTGGATAGAAGAAGATATTGGTGGAGTAGAAGCAATGGAAAAGATTAACTGGCAAAAATCTTCTGCTCTCTATGATTTTATTGATGCAACACCTTTATTTGATTGTCCTGTAGAAGTTGAGTCGCGATCGCGCATGAATGTAGTTTTTAGGTTGCCTACGAAAAGCTTAGAAGAACAATTCATTCAAGAAGCGTTTGAATCAGGACTTGTGGGTGTAGCTGGACATCGTACTCAGGGAGGATGTCGTGTCAGTCTTTATAATGCTGTCACTCTAGATGCAGTTAAAAATTTGATTGAATTTATGGACAAGTTTGCTCAAAAAACGAATTATTAAAAACCTGCTTGATTGTACATAGATTCAGTTACTTTATAATCATTCTTTTGGTTTATTGGTTGTGATGTTTTTGCACCGGATTTAATATTATATTATTTTCGGTAAAACAGTTATAACTAGTGCAGGATGACGGAAATAAGTGACCAGTGACAAAATCCTAAAAACCTTACTAATCAATACTTTTGACTTTTAACTTTTGACTTTTAACTTCCGCGTAGCGGCACTAGGCTAGTAGTTGGGCTTTAGCCCAGGAAATAGTTATCTTATTGCTCTAGCCCAACTACTAACAAAAACTTTATTATAACTAATGATGAAAGGTGCACATTATATTTTAGATATGCTGGAACAACAAATCTAGATAATTTCTCTGGAAAGTATCTACAAAAATTTGAAAAAAAGTTGATTTGTAGCAGAAATCTACCATTAAAAAAAATCAATATTTCCTAATGACAAATACAACAAAAGTTTTGAATCAAGTAGTTGCCTTAATTGTCAAATATTTAGAAAGTAATTCCGATCTAGATACAAAAGTTGTTAATTATCAAACTGTTAATGTTCTTAAGGAAAAGCTTGATTTAACTTTACCGGATGATGGGGTTAGTTTAGAAGAGTTAATTTATGTAGTAGAATCTTACCTCAAATATAGTGTCAGAACAGGTAGCACTCAATTTTTCAATCTACTTTTTAGCGGGTATAGTATTCCAGGAATATTAGCTGAGACGATCACAAGTGCAACTAATACAACTATGCACACTTATGATGTTGCACCTGTAGCTACACTTATGGAAATGGAATTGATTAAACATTTGAATAGTGTTAGTGGGATTTAATGATGGTGAAGGTTTAATGGTTACGGGTGGGAGTTTTGACCTAGTTAACAATTTACGTTATAACGCAGTATAATACGATAGTTATTTTTGGCTGCCCGAAAATCACAATTGTCAACTAAAAAAAAGAGCATTGACTTAATCAAAGAATAACGATATAATAAGTTAAAAATCATACCATTATACTGCCAATACGCATACATGAAATCCATCAGAACCAAGCTCAAACTGAATAACAAGCAGAGAACCCTGATGGCTCAACACGCAGGTTACTCACGTTGGTGTTATAACTGGGGTTTAAGTTTATGGAATGCTGCTTACAAGGCTGGTGACAAACCTAATATTCGTACAATTAGAGAAGTTTTTACTAACCACACAAAGCCTTTATATCCTTGGATGAAAAACTTGTCATCTAAAGTTTACCAATATACTTTTATCAACTTAGGTGAAGCATTTAAAAGGTTCTTTAAAGGATTAGGAAAATACCCAAAGTTTAAAAAGAAGGGTAGGTCTGATTCTTTCACAATTGATAATTCTGGAAAACCAATAGAATTAAATGGATGGAATCATAAATTACCTTTTATTGGTATTGTTAAAACTTATGAACCCATTGAAGCAACAACTAAAAAAATCACCATTAGTAGACAGGCAGGAGATTGGTATCTTAGCTGTAGCTATGAATTTCATCCTCACAACCCACCCCCATCCCCTCCTGGGAGGGGAGCAAGAGGGGTGGGTGATGTTATCGGTGTAGATTTAGGTGTCAAAATATTAGCAACTTTAAGTAATGGGAAAGTGTTTGCAAGTGTAAAAGCTTACCGCTCCTTGGAAGAGAAGCTCTCTAGACTACAATACCATTACCGCAATAAAATAATTGGTTCTGCTAACTGGAAAAAAGCACAACTTAAGATAGCGGCATTGCATGGAAGGGTAGCAAACATCCGCAAAGACGCACTTCATAAACTGACAACATACTTAGCCAAAAACCACGGCAGAGTTGTCATAGAAGATTTAAACGTCAGGGGTATGTTAGCTAACCATAAGCTGGCGAAATCTATAGCTGATCAAGGGTTTTATGAATTTAGGCGACAGCTTAAATATAAATGCCAATGGTATGGTTCTGAAGCTCTGGGTAGTAGATAGATTCTTTCCATCATCAAAGACTTGCTCAAACTGCGGTCATGTTCAAGATATGCCATTAAATCTGAGAACTTATGATTGCTCTGAGTGTGGGTTGTCAATAGATAGAGATTTAAACGCAAGTATTAATTTAAGAAATGCGGTCGGCTCGGTCGTGAATGCCTGTGCATGAATGCCTGTGGATGAGTAACCGCCGACGGCCTCAGTAGAAGCAGGAAGTAAACGTCAAATTGTCACGTTATGTGACGTTTTGTATCGGTTTTATAGAGCAGTAATGCTAATATGTTGGGAATGCTTTGTGGGCGAAATCAAGTTTTACCTGAAGCTAAGTTTAAGGGATTGCGCGATCGTCAATTAGTCGCTTTTGTTTCAGAACAAACTCATTATTCTTATGAAAAAGCTGCTAATTTATTAGGAATTGGTATAGAAAATTTAGTTAAAATTAAGTCTGATATTGACGGAAAAATAATTCCACAAGAATTAGAAGTGGCAATTCAAAAAAGTTTATTAGAAAAGAAAATACCTTTTTTTGTTGGTGCAACTGCGGGAACTACTGTTTTAGGAGCTTTCGATCCTTTACCTGCTTTAGCAGAAATTACTAAAAAATATAAATTATGGCTTCATGTAGATGCTGCTTGGGGTGCCCCTGTTTTATTTAGTGAAAAATACAAGTATTTATTAGCTGGAAGCGAGTTAGTTGATTCTTTGACTTGGGATGCTCATAAATTAATGGGAGTTCCTTTAATTTGTTCGGCTATTTTAGTTAAAGAAAAAGGAATATTGTCAGAAACTTGTTCTGGTGGAGGGACAGATTATCTCTTCCATGATGATGAAAATGATTCCTATAATTTAGGTAAAATTTCATTACAATGTGGTAGAAAAGTAGATGCACTAAAATTTTGGTTGTGTTGGAAATACTCTGGGAACAAAGGTTATGAAAAGCAAGTGGATAATTTGTTTGAGTTAGCTAATTATGCAACAGAATATATTCGCAATTGTGAAAATTTAGAACTAATAGTTGAACCAAAATTTTTGAATATTTGTTTCCGTTATATATCAAGAGAAAAAAACTTTGATTCTGCTGCTTTAGATCGGCTTAATTTAGAAATACGCAATCGATTAATTGCATTAGGAGAAACTTTTGTTAATTATACTTATTATCAAGATAAGGTGATTATTCGGTTAATTTTGGCTAACTCTGAACTACAAAAAGCAGATATAGAAAAGTTTTTCAAAAATTTAATTAATGCTGGCATGATTACTGAGAAGACTTACAGCACTTTTTAGAATAGTGAGGTATACTTTTTCATATTAAAGGGGGATATTCCAATATCTCCAAACTGCGTAATGTTTGAATGAGTTAATAACTCATAGCTAATAGCTTACTGCAGAATACTTACAAGCTATTTATAGCAAAATATGTAATATTAAAGTTCAAGTATAAAATATAGATTTATTATCAAAAATGTCAAATATTCATAATTCTACCGACCTACAATCTTCCAAAGTAACTTATTTATTTATTGATGGAAGTTACCTAAGAAAAAGTTATATAGATACTACTTCTAAATGGTTTGGAAATGAAGTCGAAGATGACAATATTAACATTGATTTTAATGCCGTCAAAAGTTTTTTTGATGCTCGAAAAGTTTTCTATTATGACTATATAGATCGAATTCAAGGTAAGTATGAGAATAAAATAGATTTTGAAGATCGTGTATCTCAACAAAAAGATTATTTCGATCGAATTCGTTCTCTGGAAGAGTATCACGTTAAGCTAGGGAATTTGACAAAAAAAAGTCACAAAGAAGCTGGTATTCTCCTCACAGTAGATATGATGAATCACGCTATTCGCAACAATATGACAAAAGCAGTTTTACTATCTGGAGATAAGGATTTTAAACCACTTGTTGAAAGTTTAGTAAATATGGGAATGATTGTATATGTATCTTCCGAAGCTCGTTCAACTTCATCAGAGCTGAAATTTGCGGCTGATTCTTACATTCCACTGTCATTTTTTGATTACTATAAATGGTCGTCTCCAGAACTAAAAAGTAAGTATCCAATGCCTAAAATTGAAACATATAAAACTCCATTTTTAGGTCGAGGTATAGATAAATTTACAGCACTATCAGATATGAAAATTGGTAAGAAATTTGGAGGTATAGTCAAAGTTTCTGAACCTCAAAATGCTCAGTTGCTCGATCGGGGAACAGTTAAAGATTACGAAGTTAAGTTATTTCAAAAAGATCGTGAATTTATCCTCTTCTTTAGAAAGATAGAAGATGGTTCTACTTTTCAGATGACTTTGAATAATCAGGATAGATTAGAACTTTACTATGCTCTAGAATCTGGAAAAAAAATTAAGTGGGATTAAACAGTTATCAGTTTGAAATACTGAAGTGAACTTTTTTTCATCGCCTTAAAAGAGGAGGTTTGAGACCTTCCCCAAATCAGCAACGCCAGCATTCCCAATTCTTCAGAGATCGTGGCCAAACAACACGCTTTTCGATCCCTTATACATATGTTCTACAGTACCCATATTGAATAAAGCAGTCTGTTGAGTACCCCGGCCAACTTGGTATTTGAACTCGACCACATTCAATCGCGACTCCTCGCCGTTTCGACGAAGGGTGATTGTTCCCTCAACCCGATCGCCAGGTGCTACTTTGAAGCTTTCTTGGAGTGGGTATAGTTGCTGTCCCCAATGATTGTAAACTTCTCCTGGTCCTGTGTCCAGAACTGTTCCGTTGGGAAAATCTGTGGTGAACCAGCCGAGAAATCCTTTAATTTCAGTGTGCTTGCTTACAGTAAACTGAAAATCCTTGCTGAACTCGACGAGTTCAGTAGGATCGACAGTTGCACAGTCAAACTCAAGGACTCGCTGTGGGTCTGAGGCGAGATTATCTTGGGACAAGTAGTTGACGCGGATCGCATTCCTCAAAAAGTAGTCTGACAAGTCCTGCTCCAACTCATCTGTGAAACTGGAGTAGTCCACATCAATACGTTGAAGATTACTCACCGTTTCGTTCCATTCTGCCATCTCTTTTTCAAACTTAGCTCTGACAAAATGGGAGTGATCTTGATCGCTAGTTGGCGCGTACAACCCAAGCAGAATAGTAGCATGGGAAGGCAAAAGCAACCCTCCTGGCTTGAGCCATTTGTCACGAGCATAAGCCACACTGTCAAACATCGATTCTTTGAGTAAAAGGCTACCCATCCACTCACTGACGATCGCATCTACTGACTCAGGAATTTCAACCTCTTCAACTTTGGAATGGAGAACTGTCACTATATCTGATACATTTGACACCTGAACCAACCGCCTAGCAAGTTCAGCAGCATTACTGGCATCCACTGCATAAACACGTTTGGCACCCGCCTTAGCTGCCCAAACAGCCAATACACCAGTACCTGTGCCCACATCAAGAACAACTTTATCGGCGATCGTTTCTGACTTGTTTTTGAATATAGCCGAGTGATAAGCTTCCATCCTCGCCATGTCTTCTAACATGACTTTATGCGATCGCATTGAGCCATACAAATCAAAGTATTTAAAAGCTCTGTTAGGCTGGGCTGGTTGTGAGACTGTCATTTAAATGCTTCTCTCCTTTAGAATTAAAGTAAATTTTGGTTTCCAGACTTAGAAGTATGACTTCAATATGCCTCGTCTGCGGACATCGCAAGTTGCACAATGCAACCCACCCCCAAAAACATAATGATCTTTGAAGTCTACTAAAATTGGCTTTAAGCCTATCTCTTTAAAAAACTTAATGGTTGGTTCTTCACTTTTTTCAACAACTACTCTCTCCTCATCGATCATCAGAATATTCATGGAAAGCCAACGGCTGGACATATGAAATTCAGCATTTGCCACGCCTCTAGGAGGATAAAGAATCTCCCATCCTCCCCGCTTAAACATATCTAAGATATCAGGTGAGAGACAGGAACGATCGGGGCAAGACAAGACACGCCCTTCCCCGATGGGAACCCAAGTTGCATCCATATGTATTGGGCCTGGATCGCGGAACTTTACCGTGTGGACTCTGTACTCCGAGCCAAGATGTCTCTGCATCCACTGAATTCCCAAATCATTGGTAACGTGGCTCCTCTGCGCCAAGATGTCTCTGCCGAAGCGCGTGAAATCAGCCGCATCGAAGCAAGGCTCCGACTCGGTGGTAATGAAGCGACCATTCAAAGGACCAACGCTATCTGGCACACCAGACTCCCCACGGAAAAAGGCCATATCCTCTTCAGGATAGTCCCAATCGTAGAGGGCATCAGACATCTTGGGCTTGGGAGCTGCTGTCCAGCGTGACCCCTGCCCGAAGTATTCTTGGATTAAGGACCGATAGCGTAAGAACTCGAAATAGCGGCATCGCTGAGACATTGGTGCTTCGATAATTTCGTCGCCCACAACAAGCAAGACATCCCTCACATCAGCATTGAAGAACCCTGCTGATTCAAAATAAGGTGTTTTAAAGAGATGATGGGCATAATCAACAGGTTCTGGTCGTCGTACAATGACACCTTCTCCTTCAAGCACTTCTTGAAGATTGTCGAGAGCTTTGGCAGCCTTCTCAACCAATTCTGTCGGATAGGGCTGTCCGCCGTACTTCTGATAAAAGCTCCAGTAGTCCTTGCGGATGAAGGTCTTCATGTCATGGGTTAAAACAGGTGCTGTAACCCCATCAATAGTTCCAACAATTATTTCTTCGAGAGGGTCCCATTCGTTATAGCTACATACCGAGGATATTTTCATTTTAAATCATTATCTATGGAGACATCTCCATAAAAGGTTCTGAAACCATTATAGCACCTTCCCAAAATCATCTAGTTCATCTATAAATATTCATTTTTTGTCTTTTGAGTGCAGATGTTATTATTACTATTATATCTGTTATGACCTTATATTTTTGGATCAATCTAAAGTTTGCAAAGCAACTACTTGAGTCTAGGTCAAAAATCTGTCGCCTTTTTTGCTTCTTCTAGCCAACTATCAAACAATTCTTGATTATTTTTAACCCACTCTTTTGCATGGCGACGGATATCCTCTGGAGAATCTTCACCATCTTTAATATATAGACTTTCAACATTCATATCCTCTGTAGGAATTTGAACCAGTTCAAACCAACGTTTGGCAACTGGGTTAGCTGCTAAAAATTCTTTATTGGCAAAAATTCGCTGGTTATCAAGAGCAAATCCAAGATTGTTACCTTCTATAGTAGTGTCTTTTTCTGTTATATTTTTCTGAGATTCTGGAAGAGAAGTAAAGGGAACTTCCAACCAAATTATATCTTTATCTGGTTTTAATACTGTAGATATCCAGTGAGGATTATAAGCATAGTAGAGAACACTTTTCCCTTGTTGGTAGCGACTAATAATATCTGCAAGCAAAATAATGTATTGTCCTCTCTTGTGTTCAACTGTATCTTCTAATCCATAAGCTTTGATGTGATGATCGATTATTATTTCACAAAACCAACCAGGATTACACCCTACTAAATTAGCTTTACCATTACCATCCGAATCAAATAGTTGAGCAATTTTTGGGTCTTTAAGTTGTCCAATATTAGTAATTTTATATCGATCGGCAGTTTTTTTATCAATTTGATAGCCTTGTACTACATTAGGAGTAAGAACTCCAACTCGCTCTAACTTTTTTTTACCCCCAGCATTATTAAAAAATTCTTGGTGTCCTTTTTCATAGTTGATCGTACTATAATCTATGTCACTATTAGCAACAGACAAATAAATAGCAGGGTAGTCAATTTCTTTGGGTTTTTCAATCTGATAACCAAGTTTTTCCAGACCAATATTTACTATTTCGGTTTGGAAATGTTCCTCAACCCAATTACTATGAGCAGCACGAACTTTAGTTTTTTTAACGGACGAAGTTGATTGACAGGCAATTAAACTTATCAACAAAGTTGTTAAAGTCATTCCTAAAGCTAGTTGCCTCAATTTTTGTTTCATTCAAAAATTCTCATAAACCTACAATAAAGATTATTTAGCTAGACTATATCCTTAAACACTTGATTATCTAAAAACTTTAGAAAACCTTAATTATTCTATATTTTTATAGGCAAAAATTAGGCATTAAATTACAATGTGATAGGGTGTTAATCGGCTCTAAGTGAAAATTTTCAACAGTAATCAAATAAAGTCATTTACTAATCAATATCTTTAATTTAGAACTATCGGGAATATTTACTAGAAAAACATTAGCTATTAGTGTTGGGTTTCATTCTTCAACCCAACCTACGCAATTCTATTTTTTATTATAACTATTCAAAGCAAAATTATGTTGTACCATTCTAAGAAAATTATGGCATAAACCTGAATTATTAAGCCTCTTTCCAAGGGAAATTTGTGGGAATTAAACTCTTCGACTATTCATATTAATTGTCATCCAAAAACTTGAGAAAACCTTAAGTATGCTATATTTTTATAGGCAAAAATTCTGCACTAAATTACAATATAGCAGGACGTTAATCGCCCAAATGAAAATTTCCAAAAGTAATCAAATTATTGCTGATGAATCAATTAACTAATCTCAAATCATTTCCATTAGTTTCGCGACGAACAATACTCAAATTATTAACTATTGGAGCTGCCACTGGTTTACTGGGTTATACTCGATTCTCGAAACCCCAACCAACAGTTTTTGTACAAGATAATCTAGATTTACCAAAATATTTAAACAATTCTAAAAGTGTGGTAGTAGTCGGGGGTGGATTAGCAGGATTAGCTTGTGCTTATGAACTTAGTCAGCGAGGTTTTACGGTTACTTTATTAGAAAAATCCCCACAACTAGGAGGAAAAATTGCTAGTTGGTCTGTTGATGTAGGGGGAGAAAAGTTTATGATGGAACATGGTTTTCATGGTTTTTTTCCTCAATATTACAATCTGAATAGTTTGGTAGAAGAACTGAATATTACCGATAATTTTAAATCTTTAGAGTTTTATTCTATGGTGTTTCGAGAAGGAAAATATCAACCAGAAGTATTTCGTCCTAGTAGTTCTGCTTTTCCTTGGAATATAGTAGATTTAGCAATTTCTTCTCCTAATAGATTTAGATGGGGAATTAATTTAGCAAAGCCTAAACATTGGGAAGTTTTTCGAGCTATAGGTGGCTTTCAAGTAGAGAAAACTTATCAGCGACTTGACAATTTATCTGTTGCTGAATGGGTGGAAAAAGATTTTCCACAAGGATTGTACGATCTGTATTTTTTGCCTTTTGCTAAATCAAGTCTTAATGCTCCAGACAAGTTGAGTGTTGCCGAGTTAATGCAGTTTTTTCACTTCTATTTTTTTGGTAATCCAGAAGGTTTAGCTTTTAATGGTACGAGACAAGATATGGGTACAAGTTTAGTACAACCAATTGCTCAAGAAATTGAAAGTAAAGGAGGTAAAATTTTTACTGATGTTGGGGTTAGTAAAATTAATTGGCAAGACAATAAGATTAATTCAATTAGTTATCAGTTAGGAGAAGTGAAAAATTTGATTCCTTTTTGGGTAGAACGTAATTGGGAAATTAACAAAGAGGAAGTTAATTATTTTGGGTCGAGCGATCGCCTCTTTGCTATTGAACCTCATTCATATGAGGCTATTTCTCTAACTTGTACTCATCAAGGGTGTACTGTTGAATTAGCAGAAGATGGAAAATTTTACTGTCCTTGTCACGGTGCAGTTTATGATAGAAAAGGAAAAGTATTGGCAGGTCCCGCAAAACGAAATTTATCACGCTACAAAATTACTAAAACTCGAGAAAGTCAAGTGCAATTAGTTGGCATAATGGAAAATAACTCAGAAATTATCTCCACAGAAATTAAAGCAGATTATTATGTATTTGCTACTGATGTTCCAGGAGTTCAACACTTATTTAATGTGATGGAAGGAGAAGTAAATCAAAATGTAAAATCACAGGTACAAAAATTACATATAGCTGACCCATTTGCAGTCTGTCGTTTTTGGTTTGACCGAGACTTTGACTGGGAACATAGCAATTTTACTTCTCTATCTGGCTATGAATTAACTGATAGTATTACTCTTTATCATCGCATTCAAGAACAATTCATTCAATGGCATCAAAAAACAGGTGGTAGTGTTGTGGAATTACACGCTTATTGTTACAAGGAAAAACAGTTTCCCACTCAAGAAATTTTACTGAAAACTTTTGCACAAGAATTATATGAAATTGTACCGGAATTAAAAGATGCTAATTTGCTGCATCGAGAATTAGTAAACCAGAAAAATTTTTCTGCTTATCCTCCAGGTAGTTATCAACAACGTCCGGAAACTAATAGTGGTGTTTCTAATTTAATGTTTGCTGGAGATTGGGTAAAGATGCCATTTCCTTGTGGTTTAATGGAAAGAGCTGTTAGTAGTGGGTTATTAGCAGGAAATGAAATTATTTCCATAGAGGGTTTACAAAGGCGAAAATTACTATCAGTAAACCCAGAAGGTATTCTCAAAATTTGATTTTAGGGAGTAGGGGAGTAGGGAGTAAGGGAGTAGGGGAGTAAAAAACAAGAAAAACAACTGTACCTCAGTAACTTGAGAAAGACTATAAGAGAATAAGTAGGACTTGCTCAATACATTGAGGGAGTGAATATTTTTTCCCAATTCCCCATTCCCAATTCCCTAGTAACTTGAGAAATACTATAAGAGAAGAAGTAGGACTTGCTCAATACATTGAGGGAGTGAATATTTTTTCCCAATTCCCCAT
>NZ_JBNHEP010000242.1:45421-45511 GCF_050015995.1 Dapis brunnea BLCC-M229
TCCCAATTCCCTAGTAACTTGAGAAATACTATAAGAGAATAAGTAGGACTTGCTCAATAAATTGAGGGAGTGAATATTTTTTCCCAATTC
>NZ_JBNHEP010000243.1:0-8150 GCF_050015995.1 Dapis brunnea BLCC-M229
TAAATTTCCTGTTGATATTTACCCTAACTTTTACACAAACGATATAAACGGACATGATATGATTAGTTTGTGGAGGCAGTGTCTCCATCCCCATCATCTCTAGTTTAGAGGCAATCCCCCTGTGATTTCCCCTGTAATATCAAATCCGCTTAATTCGGTATAAAAAAATGTTCCATCTTCAGTTATTGCTAAATCTTTCTATATCTCCCCATCTCTCCAGCATCTTTATCTGATTACACCAATGCCACCGGATTTGATATAATTTCATCATCCCAAACTCCAAACTTTTGTATCTCAAAAATTTTATCAATGCTATATACTTCCATTCAAAAAACTGAAAATAGTTAATTACTAATTACAACTTGAGGTGCTAATAATAAATTTTGTTCTGATTTGATTAATTTGCCAATACCTAGAAATTCACCTTTTAGATTGTATACTCGAAAATGATGCTCAGTTTTTTCAGCTTCTATTTCCCATCTTATTTGATAGGGTAAACGTTGACCTTGACACCATCTTTTTGCATCTTCAGCAACCAAGGCGATCGCTGGTAAATGTGCCAATGCTATCTCTGGAGATAAAAGACTAAATTTATTTTCCTGTAATTGATTTTCCATTTCTGCAAATGTGAGACTATTTTCCCCAGAAAACCCACTACTTTCTGTTCTAGTTAAAACAGCTAAAGTTCCCCCAGTATTTAAAATTGCACCTAGATCGCGGGCGATCGCTCGAATATAAGTTCCAGCACCACAGGCGATCGCTAAATCTACCTCTGGAAAATCTCCACTTCGCCAGTCAATAATTTCTATATTAAACACTTCAACAACGCGAGTAGGAATTTCAACTGTTTTTCCCTGACGCGCTAAATCATAAAGTCGCTTTCCTTGTACCTGTATTGCACTATAACTAGGCGGCAATTGCTCAATTTTACCTAAGAAATTTGGCAGCACTGCTTCAATATCAGACAACATTAATTCTGGTGCTGGTGCAGATTGAACAATTTCTCCCTCCAAATCATCAGTAGTAGTTATCGTACCAAATCTGACTGTACCACGATAACCTTTTTCTGAACGTAGAAATTGTAATAACCTGGTTGCCTTTCCCACTGCAATAGGTAAAACACCAGTAGCAGCAGGATCGAGAGTTCCTCCATGTCCGACACGCTTGAGACGTAGCAACTTTCGTACCTTTGCTACGCAGTCATGGGAAGTCATACCGGATGGTTTGTTAAGATTGAGAAATCCTTGCATTATACCAATAGGGAATAGGGAATAGGGAATAGGGAATAGGGAATAGGGAATAGGGATTGTAGGAAGAGTCCCGAGGGTAGGGAGTGTGGAGAGTACAGGGTCTAGAATATACCCAAGCTGCATTAATAAACACTGACTTTCCTCCCACACCCCCCACACCCCCCACACCTCCCACACCTCCCACACTCTTGCCCCAATGTTGCCTCAGATAATTGTGAAGTCCAGGTCATCTTCATCGACTCCAATAACTATTGCCAGAAAATCTTCTTCGTCATCTCTTAACCTAATAACTACCCCATTTTCCCCATTTTCCCCACCTACAACAGTTGTCTCAAATTGCAGGTCATTACGACTCAAACCATCAATTAATCCAATTTGATCGTCTTCATCAGGATTATAATCAGCAATAATATCTGCTTCTGATGCACTCAGACCACCCGTGTTTTCAGCAATAATGAATAAATCTTCTCCTGTTCCTCCCGTTAAAGTGTCAGAGTCGCGATCGCCTGCTAGAGTATCATCACCTTCACCTCCATCCAGACAATCATCACCTTTGCCTCCGAAAATACAATCATCGCCTAAACTGCCAAAAAGACAGTCATTCCCTCGATTGCCAAAAAGTGTGTCATCATCATCACCTCCATCTAGAAAATCATTATCCCTACCACCCCACAATGTATCTTCACCATTATCCCCTAACAAAAAATCCTGTTGTTGATTACCAAGCAGGGAATCATCACCCACTCCTCCTAAAAGTGTATCATTATCCTGATTGCCAAAAATTATATCTCCTCCACCTCTACCTTCTATAGAATCTCGACCTGCCAATCCCTCAATTGAATCTGCTCTTACTGAACCAATAGTCTCATCGTCATCTTCTGTAAGCAGAATTTCATTGAATAAACTTCCAGTACCTCCATTCCCGCCAGGACTTGTCCCATTACCACCCTCTCCATTGTCCGGAGGTGGCCTGAAAATATCGACTGTAGTACCATTAAAAAGACCGTCTTCTGTTGCAGTGACCATAACACCTTTGGGAATAACTTTTTTGTGTGATTATATTAATATTTACATAATTTTTACAGGACTTTGCACGAATGGTGGGGTAGATTCAACAATTAATAATTAATACACATAGGCGTGAAAATTAAAAATCAAATCAATATCCCATCCTAGGTCATGGTCCGCAAACGACCCCTTGTTTCTCCTTTAAAGGAGAGGCTTTAAACCTTAATTTTTCGGTAAGATACTAATATTATCATGTTCGTTCAATAATTAATATTATTAATTATTAGAGTTGTTGGGAATTAATCTCAAAAAATGGCTAAAACCCTTATCAGTTAAGGTTTATAGTGTTTGCTTGGTTTGAAATCCAGAAAACCTTATATAGTAAGCCTTTGAGCATTTTAAATTTTTATTTCCAAACAACTCTATTAATTATTAAGATAAGGTATCTGTAAAATAGATCTAAAGAAACACCTGAAATATCTAGTATTCGGTGTTCAACAATTAATAATTAATAATTAATAATTAATAATTACCTCTTCTTATAACGGATAGGATTGACATTCAAGGATTTTTTTTCTGATCAAGGGGAGATTGGAGACCAGCGAGGAGACCTCGCCATCCCTCAACCGCTTTTTTCTCCATGAATGGAGAGGCTTTATACCTTAATAGTTCGGTAAGGGCTAGGAAAATATTATTTAATTTTGTGAGATTATTCGGTGCCTAACCCACCCTACATCAAGGCTTAATTTTTTATTTATATATACCCTCTAATTATTTGGTAAGTGTGATTCAATATTGTGGAAAAAAATATCTGCCCTTCCTTCACTAAAATATTTTTCTGTTATCTGAAACCCTAAAGTGGTGATTTATGATTCCTATAAGTAGTCCTGAATAATTATTTGTGTCAAGACTTACGCAGGAGAACCCAGAAACCAGGTTTTTTCGTAGATATCTATATATTTAAACCAAGGATTTCTCGTAGCAACCGGATTTCTTAGCGTAAATCCTATGTGTATTTGTGTATTTACTTAATCGGCTATATTTATTTTGCCTTTTGCCTAACCCCGCCAGTAGTTGAATACTTTTCCTATTATATAATTATATAACTATAACACAAAGTTCTCCTAGAAGGGGGCAGCTTTAGACCCAGATTTTCGGTAAACTTTCCCATAAACGCCTTTAGCCTAACCTGGAGTGATATATATCCTGATTTTACTAAGATACTTGGCCAACCCATAAATTTTTGTTAATTTTAAACTAAACCTTTCGATAAGTCCCAGACAATAGCATAATCTATCCTTCGGGAAGGCGCTCCGTGTCTATAGTTTTATACCATTTATCAAAAGTAATCCTAAGCTTGGAAGCTGGTCAAAATAACTAGAGAAATAACATAGGTTAGTAAACAATCATATTACGTTAATAAATAGTATTTAGAAATATAAAATCCAAGTATAGCAAAATTTTTGATAATTAGTAATTAGATGCTGCTTATAAAGTAAAGTATAGACGCAGGTTGCGCACACAGGCCCTGATGAATCGGAATCAATTTTGTGATAAGGTAGAAATGGTTTAGGGAAACCTAACCCACCTGACTGATAGGGCTATCAGACAGGCTAATAAACCAAGTACCAGTAATATGCTTGTCGCAGAGACTACGGAGTTAAGGTAATGAGTTGGGCCACTGAATATTGAGTTCATGCTAATCTGCTCGTAGAATCGGAAAACCACTACAATCAAATTTTTTTTGATCCTGCGGAAGGCGGGTTAGTAAATTAATTATCCCCCGTAAGGAAGATAAAGGTTACTGGCAACCAGAGATACTGTGTAAGACCCATATTAGCTTTGTCTGATAGGCAAAGGCATAAGAGATACGAATAAAACTGCAAACAACCTTTGCAGTTGGGTACTTCACACTAAGCAAGCAATAGAAAAGTCAAACTAAAAAAATAATTTCTTGCTATTTTAGACTTGCAGCTAATTAATAAAGCAAGTCCTGATATATTGATAGATTGATATATTAACGGCTAACTGCTACAGCTCAAGCTATCAGAGTAATACTTAATATACTGGAGTGCAAAGAAATAGTCATGTTTAATCCAACAGAAATCTTAATAGATACTTTTGTCAAAGAGCTACAAGCAGGATACCATCGTACCTATGGTGGTTTTAAACCAGACTATCCAGAAATTATTGCCTGGGCAGGAAATATGGCTCTGGAAAATATCGCTAATTGTGATGCATTATATCACAATGTTGAACACACAATGTTAGTTACTCTTGTTGGGCAAGAAATTTTGCGGGGTAAGCACATTCGTGAAGGTGGAGTTTCTCCTGAAGATTGGTTACATTATATTATTTCTTTATTGTGTCACGATATTGGCTATACCAAAGGAGTCTGTCGAGAAGACAAAGAATTATTAGGTTTATATGCTACAGGAATAGATGATGGGATGATTTCTTTGACAGAGGGTGCTACTGCAGCTAGTCTCACTCCTTATCATGTTGACCGGGGTAAATTAGTAATAGATGAACGTTTCGGTGGTCATCGACTAATTGATGCCGATCAAATTAAACGTAATATTGAATTAACTCGTTTTCCTGTTCCAGAAGCAGAAACCCATCAAGATAGAAATAATTTTTCTGGGTTATCAAGAGCGGCAGATTTAATTGGTCAATTAAGTGACCCTAATTATTTGCTCAAAATTAGTGCTTTATTTTATGAGTTTGAGGAAGTAGGTACTAATAAAGTTTTGGGTTATAAATCTCCTGGGGATCTCCGACGCAGCTACGCGAAATTTTACTGGAATGGTGTTTATCCTTATATTCCTGCTGCTATTAATTATTTGGAATTAACTCAAAGTGGTAAACAAATTATTGCTAATCTCTATGCAAATGTATTTCAGATAGAACATGAACCTAAGACAAAAGGTAATGGTGACGATAAAATTCGCAATAATGGAGATTTTAAAATAAAAATACCAGTTATAGAAAAGAAATTTAGTGATTTTTTAGATTTGAATTTATAGGGAATTAGGGAATAGGTAATAGGGCACAGGGAACAGGGAATAATAATTGATATTTTAGGGAATTAGGGAATAGGGAACAGGGAATAATAATTGATGTTTTAGGGAATTAGGGAATAGGGAACAGGGAATAATAATTGATATTTTAGGGATAATAATTGATTTTAATGAGTAATTTTTGGAGATATCTATTGATAATTTATAGGTGATAAGGGAATATTGATAATTTATGGGTGATAAGGGAATAGGGAGTTTAATCAGTTTATCAGTTATCAGTACCGACTGCTGAAGCTAGATGCTGGAAATACTGAATCGAATTTTTTATTCATCACAAACATCCATTTTTAACATAAAACTTGATAGAAGATAAAAGTTATGTATTTGCAATTAAATATATATTTTGAGTTTTGGTCCGATCTGAAGTGAACCCTATTGGTTTAAAAATTGAGGAAAGGAAATAATAAATAGTGGCAAAATTAACACCAGAAATTGATCAGTACACTCAACAATTAAGGGGAAAACTTCAAGAAGCTGGCTATGCTTACTATGTTCTTGATAACCCAATTATGGAAGATGCTGTTTACGATCGCCTACTTCGAGAATTACAGGAATTAGAAACTCAATATCCTCAATTAATTGTTCCAGATAGTCCGACTCAAAGAGTGGGAGAAAAACCTGCAACTAAATTTGTATCAGTTAAACATAATATTCCTCTTTATAGTCTGGAAAATGCTTTTAATATTGAGGAATTAAAAAGTTGGCAAGAACGTTGGCAACTTCGTGAAAGTAAAAAGTTAGAAGTAAAAAATCAAAATTATGACTCTAGTAATGAGTCAGATGGATTCCCTACAGTTAATTCTTTAGATGAAGTAATTAATGACTCTCATTCTGATGAAATAGACCTAGCAAATGTTGATTATGTTTGTGAATTAAAAATTGATGGTTCTGCTTTAGCTCTAACTTATGAAAATGGTTTATTAGTACGAGGTGCTACTCGTGGTGATGGAATTATGGGGGAAGATATTACTCAAAATGTCAAGACAATTAATAGTATTCCCTTAAAACTTAAAATTGATAATCCGCCTGCAATAATAGAAGTTCGGGGGGAAGCTTTTTTATCAAAAAATGTATTTGAAAATATAAACGCTGAAAGAGAAAAAATAGGAGAAACTCTATTTGCAAATCCCCGGAATGCAGCAGCAGGTACTTTAAGACAATTAGACTCAAAAATAGTTGCTCAACGCCGACTAGATTTTTTTGCTTATACACTTTATTTAGAAGAAAATAGCTGGGAATTTTCTCAATTTTCTACTCAATGGGAATATTTAGAATTACTGCAAAAATTAGGTTTTAAAGTTAACCCTAACCGTCAACTTTGTTCCTCTTTAGATGAAGTTGAAGCATATTATCAATACTGGGATAAAGAACAAAAAAATTTACCCTATTTAACCGATGGAGTAGTAGTTAAACTTAACTCTTTACCACTACAAAAAAAATTGGGATTTACTCAAAAATTTCCTCGGTGGGCGATCGCTCTCAAATACCCTGCCGAAGAAATTCCTACTATTGTCCAAGCAATTACCGTTCAAGTTGGTCGTACAGGGGCGCTGACCCCCGTGGCCGAATTAAAACCAGTACAGTTGGCAGGGACAACTGTACAAAGGGCATCTCTACATAATAGCGATCGCTTGGCAGAACTGGACTTACATCTTGGGGACACTGTAATAGTCCGCAAAGCAGGGGAAATTATCCCAGAAGTGGTCAGAGTTTTACCAGAATTACGACCAAAAAAAGCCCAAAGATTTCAAATGCCAACCCACTGTCCAGAATGTAGTCAACCTGTGATTAAACCTAGAGATGAGGCAGTAACTCGGTGTATTAATACTTCCTGTCCCGCTATTCTCCGGGGTTCTTTGGCACATTGGGCATCCAGGGGCGCTCTGGATATTAATGGTTTGGGAGAAAAGTTGGTGCAGCAGTTGGTTAATAGTGGTTTAGTTAAGTCAGTGGCAGATTTATATAATTTGACTATAGAAGATTTGACCACCTTGGAACGGATGGGGGAAAAGTCCGCGAGTAAGTTGGTAGAAGCGATCGCTACTTCTAAAGCTCAACCTTGGGGGCGGGTGCTTTATGGTTTGGGTATTCGTCATGTGGGTAGTGTGAATGCGGAGTTGTTGACTCAGAAATTTTCGACTGTGGCAAAGTTAGGTCAAGCAAAGGTAAGTGATATTGAAAGTGTGTATGGTATTGGTCCGGAAATTGCTCAGTCTGTGGAAGAGTGGTTTCGAGTACCAGCAAATCAGAATTTGGTGGCACGTTTGGAAACTGCTGAGGTGACTTTGGAGACTAAAGACTCTACAAATAATGTGGAAAAAGTTCAAAGTGGTTTGTTAGTAGGAAAGACTTTTGTTTTGACTGGAACTTTACCCACTTTGAAGCGAGATGAGGCGAAAAGTTTGATTCAAAATGCTGGTGGGAAGGTGACAAGTTCGGTAAGTTCTAAGACTGATTTTGTTGTCGTGGGAGAAGATGCAGGTTCTAAGTTAGAGAAGGCAGAAAAGTTAGGGGTGAAACAGTTGAGTGAGGCGGAGTTATTAGAGATGTTGGGAGAGGAATAAAGTGTTATAAGAAACCGGGTTTATTGGAAGTAGATGTTAATATAGTGAGGTATTGAATAAACCCGGTTTCTCGGCTTTATCTTTTAAAGAAAGCCAGGTAAAGTATTTTGGCATGATGAAAGTTTAAAATTATTAAATAGAATTAACTTAACTACATAATTATTATGATAACACTTCCTGACCTAGACAAAATAGGTATCCACTCAATATGATGGGGTAGGGAATGATTATAACTGCCAAGAGCAACT
>NZ_JBNHEP010000244.1:0-1254 GCF_050015995.1 Dapis brunnea BLCC-M229
TTGATTGAGTAATATCCCATATTCGACCTTTGATTTTGTAGAGGATTTTTTCTATGAGGTATTGAGATTTTAGCGGGGTGATAAATTTTGGCAGTGGCAAATTTTCTTGGGTAAAGTGTGTTTAAACTACTCGAAGTTTCAATTTCAATCTTCTATCAACCTTTCAAATAAGTTTTTTTGATTGAGTAATATCCCATATTCGACCTTTGATTTTGTAGAGGATTTTTTCTATGAGGTATTGAGATTTTAGCGGGGTGATAAATTTTGGCAGTGGCAAATTTTCTTGGGTAAAGTCTGAAAAGTTTTGAGTAGACTCTCTGATACCTATTGCCACAATATTTTCCAACCACTCCAAGTTTCAATCTCAATCTTCTAGCAACCTTTCAACTAAATTTTTTGATTGAGTAATATCCCATATTTGACCTTTGATTTTGTAGAGGATTTTTTCTATATAGTTTGGGAACTGGTTTTATCTTTTTGCTATAATTATATAGTCATCTATTCCATAGTATGAGTCATAATTTAATCTAAGATATTTATGTTTTAATGGGTTGATAAACTTCTGTAGCGACAAATTTTTTCTTGCAAAGCTTGCAAAGTTATTACCCGGCACTCTTCTACCTTCTGAAATAATATATTTATACCACTCCAACTTTAAATCCAACTCTTCTACCAACTTTTCAACTAATTTTTTTTCTAGGGCAATATCTTCTTTAGGTTGCATCCCATAAAATCCAAAAAAACTCTTTATTTGAACAATTAGGATTACATAACCACCGCTGCTCAAACTTTCCTGAAATATTTTCCTATAAACCTCTAAAGACTTTTTATTCTCTTCTGAATCATAAAACAAACAGTGAGAAATGACTATAAAATTAAAGAAACCTTTTGGCAAAACTTTCAACTGCTCGTTGTATGCAAGAATGTCCGTTGTATCAAATCGAAAATACAAATTAGTAGGTATTTTTTGTTGTTCTATATATTGTCGCCAAAACTGAAGACCTCGATACTGAAACTGAGCTTGTTTTTCCAGAGAATAATAACAAATGTGCATGGGGGGAGTCGCAAAAAAGCTACTACTACTTTGCATAAATAAAGCTAGTCCACAAGCAACTGTTCCTGGACATGCACCTATATCAAGAATGTTAAGTTTAGTAGGTAATAATCCAGATTTATATATTAAAAACCAAGCTAAATAACTAGAATAAACATGATCTGGAAAATGTTTCATCATATAGACATGGGGAGTCAATT
>NZ_JBNHEP010000245.1:0-31824 GCF_050015995.1 Dapis brunnea BLCC-M229
GATTTTAGTCACTCGCATGTTCTCTTAATACTTATTTTACAAACAGTCTCTTACTATTCTGAAATGGTATTATTTTATAACAAATTAAAATATTTACGGGAAATTACTAACAATGAAAGACAAATTACTCAACTGGTTAGATACATTTTTAGTAGTAGATGTATTTCTAGTAATAATTGGTTTTGCCTGGTTCGCGATCGCTGTTATTGGTCGTTATTCTGGAGTTTCTTTAGGTCTCGATCTTTGGCATAGGTTATGGGAACCAGTCTTTACTCCAGCTATTGGAATTTTGATGGGAGGTGCTATTCTCAGTGGCATAATTAAACAAATTACTAAATACTTATCTAATAGGGAATAAGCGTCGGTTAGGTTGAGGGACTCGAAACCCAACAATAGCTCACAGGGATTATGGCACGGATGTACGGATTAAGAATCCAGTAGGGTGCGTTGCATTTCATTAACGCACTGCCGAGATGTTGACGAGACTGTGGAGTGTATATTGGGAGTTCTTAAAGCTAGACGAAAAATATGGGATTTTGACTATTTGAGATTGTGGAGCAACTACCTAAAGTTAACTCCAGAATTAGAAAAAGCTTTTGATGAAACAAACTTGGCTTGATTTTAGTAAAAATTGAAGTTTCAAAACCTAATACTATTTATTATGAACAAATCAGTTGAACCGGAAAAATTTAACCCCTGGAATTACAAACCTTGGTGGTGTCAACCTTGGTCAATACTTTTGACAGGAATTACTATTATTAGTAGTAGTTGGTTTGTATTTAGAATGGTTTGGTTAACAGTTATTATTTCTATTCCTATATTGACTTGGATGGGATTTTTCCTAATAATTTGGCCGAAGTTAATGGCAGAATTAAAAATGTCAAATAAAGTTTGATTGTTAGCAAAGTTCTGAATCAATATTTTGAGCTAGAGAACCGCATTCTACTGCACCAATAAAGTCGGCTAAAGGATCGCTTTCTTTCAAAGCTTCTTTTTTCTCAAAGGGAGGAGAAAGAAGCTGTTCTTGGGAGTAAAGCAAAAAATTGACAAACTGTAAAACTTCTGGGATTTGATGCTCTGGTAATTTCTCAATTCTTCTTTGACATTTTCAATAGAATTAATTAATTTTACCCCTATTTGTTACTTTAAAGCTAAAAAAATTGCGTAATAGTAGTTTAATAATAACAATTCTTGATTATCCATTATCCCTCATTTTTGTGTTAAATTGGAACAGTTTATATGCAGCAACATTAGTTTTTCAAGTTCAAGGGATATCAATGCGTAAGTTTGCCCATTTTTATTAGCAAATTCTACCTCAAAAGCTTTTCCTCGATCATAAATTTATACCACAGTTCCTACTTGAGATCTAGGTAATATTATTTCTTTATCAGTCATAAATTGTGTAGTTTTCATATTCTCTGTTAAAGCTACAGTATCATGTAATTTTATTTCGTTCATCAGCAAGCCGTATTTAAAATTCCTATTACAACCTGGGGAATGTAGAGTATAATATCTGTAATTTAAGAATAAAGGAAAATAAAACTTTGAAAACTTCTAATCGCAAATTAGTTATCAAGGCTCAGTTAGCTGCATTTATTGCCTTAACAACATTTTTATCACAGCCAGTTCTTGCTATTACATTTGTTCAAGATAGGAATTCTTTACAAAGTAATGACGAAATTGAATGGTCAAGTTTAGGAAAAGTCTTGAACCCATTAGCTTCCAATCCTAGTGACTTTCTTTCAAATTCATTTTCAGCACAATCTGCCAATGGTTTAGGAATAAATGTTGAAATTCCATCGGCTGGAGAAGAGATTACTCCACCATTTATTTTTCAAAATAACCCAGAAGTTCAAACTAATTTTGCACCTGGTGATTTTATTTTATTTACAGGTTTTAGTCCTACAATTATTCCTACAGGAAATCCAAATCCTTTAACCATTGTTTTTGATAAAAATGTTAAAGCTGCTGGAACCCAAATTGCTGCAAGTGGTAGTGCTGATATAGATTATGAAGTTTTTATATCTGCGTTTGACGATCAAAATAGTTTACTAGGAACATTTTCATTACCAGGAATTTCTTCTGGGGCACGGGATAACTCTGCCGTTTTTTTAGGAGTAAGAAACGATACAGCTAATATTAAAAGTTTGGTTTTTCAGACGTCTTCACCACAACGCGGTTTTGGAATTAATACAGTCAATATTTCGACTGTGAATGAGCCATCTTCTGGTTTAAGCTTATTGATGATTGGTGGTTTAGTTATAGCCTTTAAAGGCTATAAATTTAATAAGACCAAACTGAACTAATAAATAAAGTTTTGGGACGTAGATCGCAGTCATCTCTCGTTTTAATAGCACTTTGGGAATTAAATCGCTTTTAACAGCGTCATGTTTATCAAAATCGGTAAAATAAAATAAAAACCCCCTTTTTACTTCGGGGGTTTACAGAAAACTAATACAAAATTCAGAACAATCTAAAATTACCAACTATCAGAAAATTACTTAATTGCAGGCGCACGCATCAGCGACTCACTTCCATCTGTTAACGCCACCTTCTCAGACTCCATCAACATCGGTACTGAATCTCGTAACCGCGCCGTTAACTGCACAGTTGTCGCATCATAAATCTGAGTCACAATTTTAGGATATAAACCTATCCCAATAATTGGTACTAACAAACAACCAATAATAAACACCTCGCGAGGTTCCGCATCCTTGAGAACTTCATGCTCTACCAACTGCTTATTCTCAGGACCATACAAAATTTCCCGCAACATTGACAATAGATAAATCGGAGTCAAAATAACTCCCACTGCTGCCAAGAATATTACCATAACTTTGAAAGTTGGATTATAAGCGTCACTGGTAGCAAAACCAATAAACACCATCACCTCAGCCACAAACCCACTCATTCCCGGTAACGCTAAAGAAGCCATCGAACAAGTCGTCCACATAGCAAACACTTTCTTCATCTTCTGACCGACACCACCCATTTCATCCAATATTAAAGTATGGGTACGGTCATAAGTAGCTCCCACCAAAAAGAATAAACTTGCTCCAATTAATCCATGGGAAATCATTTGTAGCACAGCTCCACTCATACCAATATTGGTAAAGGAAGCCATACCAATTAACACAAACCCCATGTGAGAAATCGAAGAATAGGCAATTTTCCGCTTTAGGTTTCGTTGGGCAAATGATGTTAAAGCAGCATAGACAATATTTACAACTCCCAAAATCACTAACACAGGAGCAAAGACGGCATGAGCATCTGGCAACATTCCAGCATTCATCCGCAGTAGAGCATAGCCACCCATTTTCAGGAGAATTCCTGCCAGTAACATATGAGCTGGTGCTGTTGCTTCCCCGTGAGCGTCTGGCAGCCAAGTATGTAATGGAAAAATTGGTAATTTCACAGCATAGGCAATTAAAAATGCTCCATATAATAACAGTTGCAGATTCAGAGCATAATCTTTCGCAGCAACCGCTCTCATATCAAACGTAACAGTATCGCCATAAAACGCCATTGTTAACGCTGCTATCAAAATAAACAGGGAGCCACCTGCAGTATAAAGAATAAACTTAGTTGCTGCATACAAACGTTTCTTGCCACCCCAGATGGAGAGAATTAGGTAAACTGGTACTAATTCTAATTCCCAAACTAGGAAAAACAGCAACATATCCTGCACGGCAAATACAGCAATTTGACCGCCGTACATTAGCAACATCAAGAAATAAAATAGCTTTGGCTTAAAAGTTACAGGCCACGCTGCCATAATTGCTAGGGTGGTGATAAAGCCAGTCAGAATAATTAATGGCATGGATAAACCATCAGCTCCCACTGACCAATTTAAGTCTAGTTGTGACACCCAGGGATAACTTTCTACCAGTTGGAGTTCTGGGTTACTCGTGTCATATCCAGTACAGAAGGCAGCAATAATAATAGCAAAATCAATTAATCCAATAATTAAGGCGTACCACTTCACCGTTTTGCCGTCTTTATCCGGAATAATCGGAATTAGTAACGATGCAACTACTGGAAATAGGATGATTGTAGTCAACCAAGGAAAATCAGCCATAAATATTTAATTCTCGCTTTGAAAATTTTGTAAAGTTATGAGATAGGAAGTCTTGGAAAAACTTAGTTTGAGTAATGAGGAAAACTTTAGTATGACTTCTTTTGTTTCCATTACTTTTGAATTTAGTCTTATTATCTCAGTTTGCGATCTTCAGTTATCAGTCAGAAGTTATATCAAATCCGTTTACTTTGGATTATTGGATTATTGGCAAAAACTCCAAGTTTTGTAGTTGTTTGGTCATCAAACTCCCACAATATTGAATTATACCGATACTACCGAATTTGATATTACTCATAGAAACATAAAGTTAACAAAGAAAATATTTGCCTAAATGCCACTAAGAGAACTTCTGATAACTGATAACTGACAACTGATAACTGAACTAGACACCAGAGAAAACAACGAAGCCCAAAACTGCCACAAATACAATTAAGGCATAAAACTGAGCGCGACCATTTTCCAAATATTTCAAACCTTCACCACTCAAAAGAGTGATAAAACCTGTTAAGTTAACAGCTCCATCAACTACCTTGTAGTCTACTTCCAAGACTTGGCGTGCTAGGCGACGACTACCTTTAACAAATAGCTCCTCGTTGATGTCGTCTAGATACCACTTGTTGAGGGAAAAGTTGTAGAGAGGTTTGATTTTTTGCGCGATCGCATCAGGGTCAATTTTACGACTCAAGTACATCAGCGAAGCAAAGGTAATGCCAATTAAAGCAATACCCACAGAATTACCTGCCATAATTAAAAATTCAGTCAGGTCAAACTCTGCTAATTCCTCTAACACCTCTGCCAAAGATTCCCCAGGAGCATAAATAAACTGCTCAAAATAATTAGCAAAAGGCGTTCCCAATAAACCAATAATCATCGAAGGAATAGCTAAAGCCATCAATGGTAGAGTCATGCTTATAGGAGACTCATGGGGGGAGTCGCTATGATGATGGTCATCGTGGCTATGGTCATCATGGCTATGGTCATCATGGCCATGTTCTAGTTCATTGGGGTCCATTGCACCCGGACCGAAAGCAACTGCAGGAGTAGCATTTGCATAGAGTAACTGCTCTTTAATCTCCTCATTGTTACCCCGGAACTCTCCCTCAAAAGTAGAGAAATACATCCGGAACATATAAAAAGCAGTCATTCCAGCAGTTGCCCAACCGATAAACCATAAAGCCGGGTTAGCTCCAAAAGCACTGCCAAGAATTTCATCCTTTGACCAAAAACCAGCAAAAGGAGGAATACCGCAAATTGCCAGAGTACCAATTAAAAAGCAAGCCGAAGTAACAGGCATATATTTCCGCAGCCCACCCATTAATCGCATATCTTGAGCCAAAACTGGGTTATGACCGACGACAGCTTCCATTCCGTGAATAACTGAACCGGAACACAAGAACAACATGGCTTTGAAGTAAGCGTGGGTCATTAGGTGAAATAATCCAGCACTATAAGCACCTACACCCATTGCCATTACCATGTAGCCCAACTGGGAAATGGTCGAATAGGCGAGACCTTTTTTAATGTCATTTTGGGTAATAGCGATCGTTGCTCCCAGAAAAGCTGTAAAAGCTCCCGTCCAGGCGATAATGTTCATTACGATTGGCAGATGTTCAAATACTGGATACATCCGCGCAATAAGAAATACACCAGCAGCCACCATTGTTGCTGCGTGGATTAGGGCCGAGATAGGAGTTGGGCCTTCCATTGCATCTGGCAGCCAAACGTGCAATGGGAATTGGGCAGATTTAGCTGCTGGCCCCAAGAATACCAAGACACCAAACAAGGTTGCTAAACCAACGCTCAGAGCGCCTGTTTCTACAAGATGCTCCAAACGAACGCCCATCACCTCAAATTCAAAGCTACCTGTAGCCCAATAAATTCCCAGCATTCCCAAAAGCAAACCAAAGTCACCAACACGGTTGGCGACAAAGGCTTTTTGACAAGCATCTGCTGCTGCTTTGCGGTCGTACCAGAAACCAATCAGTAGGTAGGAAGAGACTCCCACCAGTTCCCAGAATATATAAACCTGGACTAGGTTGGGAGAAACTACTAGCCCCAGCATTGAGGAGCTAAATAAGCTCAAATAGGCGTAAAAGCGTACATAGCCTGGGTCATGAGCCATGTAGCCATCGGTGTAGATCATTACCAAGAAGGCAACGGTGGTGACAATGACTAACATGAGGGCAGTCAGATGGTCGATGGTGTAGCCCATACTGAGCTTGAAGTCACCTGCTGCTGCCCACTCAAACATTTGGGTATAGATTTCATGGCCATTAATTTGACTCCAAAGCAAGGCAAAGGAGAGAACCATTGCAGTTCCTAACAGGGAGACAATAAATACGGCGGCTCTCTGTCGCAAATTACTGGTGGCTTGACTATAGGATATTAGGCCAAGGCCGACTACCATTGCTCCAAGTAGGGGCAATACTGGAATCAGCCAGGCATATTGATAAAGTGTTTCCATAACTTATGGTTACTTTATAATTTTTAACTAAGTGGGCAAAACTAATAAGCATTCTTACACAGACTTCCTTGGGATGAATGCTAAAGATCGATTTTTTTAAAGGTTATCGGGGTATAAAAGTCAAAATTTATAAATTAAAAGTCAAAAGTCAATCATTATGATTGGATTTGAGAACTTTTTCCATATCACATTTATCTATTTTTGTCAAAAGTAACTAAAATCAAATTTTGTCAAGACATGGGTCCTAGTCTATGAGGTGGAAATTTTAAATATGTTTTCGGTATAATTATTTAAGTTAAGGATAATTTCTAGGTTAGATGAAACGAAGTGTCAGCAGAGCTTATCCCCTGGATCAACCCAAAAAAAAACAGGGTGAATTTTGGGTTGAGAAATTCAACTCAACTTTACAGAAATCAAGGTTTTTGCCTCTAAACTGCATTTGATGGAATTATGGGGCTGTTTGACTCTCCTATTCTGTACTTCCTGATACTTGAATTCTTAACCCTAATAGCCCAGTGCTTTGTAGGAATATTTTTAAACTTGTATGATGTATTAGCCGTTTAAAGGCCAGAGATATATTAGACATCTCCGGATAAAGAGGGGGTAGGGAGTAGGGAGTAGGGAGTAGGGGGAAAGAATTGATGATTTATGCCCGATAATTGATTTAATTTTTAATTATCGGAGATGTCTATTAGAAATAACTTCAAAGCTCATGTTATTTAAACTCCTATCTCCTGGCCTGGGCAAAATGTTTAACAAACTTCCCCTAAAAACTGTCCTAATTGTTCCCTTTGTGCTGCAAATCGTTAGTGCAGTGGGATTAGTGGGATATTTTTCTTTGACCAACGGACGCCAAACTGTTGATACTCTTGCCAACAAGTTAACCAACGAAATTAGCACTCGCATTGAACAGCACGTTTTAGGATATCTCAACAAATCCCATCAAGTTTTAATAGTCACCAATGATGCAATAGAAAGTGATAATTTGGATATCTATGATTTTGCTGCCCTCAGGCTTTACTTTTGGCAAGTCGTTAAAGAAAGAGATATGGAAAAGAGGCTTTGGCAGCTTTGGATAGTCATAATAATTTTGATCTAATTTTACTGGATGTAATGATGCCAAATATGTCCGGTTATCAAGTCTGCGCAAAACTTCGGGAAAAATATCCAGCTCAAAGTTTACCAGTGTTAATGTTAACTGCTAAAAATCAAATTGCTGATTTAGTTATGGGTTTCCAATTTGGTGCTAATGACTACCTGACTAAACCTTTTGCTAAGGATGAATTATTGACTAGAATTAGAACTCATATTCAACTCTAAAAAATTACTAATGCTTATGGGCGTTTTGTCCCCCATGAATATTTCATTAATGGATAATGGATAATTACCTCTCCCTAAAAGGAAGAGGATTGACGCTTAAGGAAAAAATTTATTCTCTTGGTCGATTGGATATGGTGAGGAAACCTCGCCATCCCATCCTGACGGAATGCTTCGCAAACGACCGCTTTTTTCCCCTTTCAAGGGGAGGCTAACAAAGCTGAATTATTTAATTATTTAATTATTTAATTATTTAATTATTTAATTATTTAATTATTAATTATTCGGTAAAATTGCTCTCGAAAGAACATATTTTAGATGTTAAATTAGGAGACCGTGTTAGTAAAGAAATGGCAATTTTATTTTCTGATATTCGCTCTTTTACAACTCTATCTGAGAAGATGACTTCTCAAGAAACTTTTGCTTTTGTAAATGGTTATCTGCAACAAGTTTCCCCAGAAATTCGCGACCGGAATGGTTTAATTATTAAGTTTATGGGAGATGGAATTATGGCAGTTTTTCCTGATGGAGCTGATGATGCGGTGCAAGCTGCTATTGGTAAACTGCAAAAATTACAAGAATATAATCAGACTCTGGAAGCAGAAAATTTACCTCCGATTAAGGTAGGAATTGGTATCCATTTAGGTTACATGATGGTAGGTATTGTTGGAGAGCCAAACCGGATGTCAGGAGATGCACTTTCTGATAATGTGAACTTGACAGCTCGTTTAGAGGCTCTAATTAAGTATTATGGAGTTTCCTTGTTAATTTCCAAATCAGCTTTTCAAGGTTTAAAAAATACCGAACAATATAAAATTCGATTTTTAGACCGTGTATCTGTTAAGGGTAGACACAAGGTTCTCGATTTTTATGAAGTTCTAGACGGAGAAATGGATTATGTGCAAGAATTAAAGTTAAAAACTCAGGCAGATTTTGTATTGGGTTTAGAGTATTATCGTTTGGGAAATTTAGTTTCCGCTAAAAATTATTTTGAGAAAGTATTAGCAGTTAATTATGCCGATAAAACTGCTCAAGTTTATCTAGAAAGAATGGATAAATTAACAGTAATGGGTGTTCCTGAAAACTGGAACGGGGTTTGGGTATTTACTAAAAAATAATACTAATTTTACGCTCGTCTTGTTATATTTGATTGTAGCGAAAGTAATCAATAGTAAAGAGTCCAAAATATAAAAGTCAGAGATTAAAATTTGCTATGTTTATAGTGCAATAAAACCTATTTGTAATGATTTTGTAATTACTCTTATAAATTAGTATTATATCTTGACGAAATACCCTGATTCTAAAATAGTTGAAGTAGTTTTAAGCTATAGCATTATTTTTAATTATTAGTATAATACAAAACTGGGCAAAATGTTTAACAAACTTCCCCTAAAAACTGTCCTCATTGTCCCCTTTGTTCTACAAATTGTGACTGCTGTTGGATTAGTGGGATATTTTTCTTTTACCAATGGACGCCAATCAGTTGATACCCTAGCAAATAAGTTAACTCAGGAAATTAGCACTCGTATTCAGCAACACGTTTTAGATTATCTAGACAAATCCCATGAAGTCCTAAGAATAACTAATGATGCTATTAAAAGTGGCAACCTTGATACCGATGATTTTGGGGCAATGCGACTCTACTTTTGGCAAATTATCAAACAGCAGCAGTTGGAAACCGATCTTTTTTTTGGTAACGAACAGGGAGAGTTTATTAACGTTGAAATTCATCCTGGTAATGGAGATATTGACTTAAGAATTCGGACTACAGCTACTGAACCACTGCGTGAAATTTATCAGTTAGACGATCGTGGCAATATTAGTAAATTCTTGAGAGTTAGAGAGTACGACCCACGTCTTCGTCCCTGGTATCAAGTAGCAAAAAAACTGGGTAAACCTACATGGAGTTCTATTTATTCTGCTGTCTCTGGTTCTAACACATCTTTAGATATAGCTGCTGTTAAACCTATTTTTGATTCGGATGGCGATCTAATAGGAGTTTTAGCCAATGAAACTAGCTTAACTCAGATGACCGACTTCCTTAACAACTTAAAGATTAGTCCTAATGGCAAAAGCTTTATCATGGAGCGATCTGGAAATTTAATTGCTAGTTCACAAATTGCCGAACCTTTTATAATTAGTGAAGTTGACGGTAATAGAAAAATAGAACGCTTACATGCTATTCAGAGTGGTAATAGAATAGTAAGTGTTACAGCAAAATACCTACAAAAAACCTTTGGTAGTTTAGAAAAAGTCGATCGTAGCAGACAGCTCAATTTTGTGATTAATAGAAAGTGGTACTATGCAAGTATTATGCCAGTTCAAGACGGACGGGGTATTGATTGGTTAGTGGTTGTCATTGTTCCCGAAAGTGACTTTATGGAAAAAGTAGACGCCAACACCAGAACTACCATTTTATTAAGTATTACTGCTCTGACTGTAGCCATATTAGTAGGGATAGTTACTACTTACTGGATTACTCAACCAATTTTACAAGTTAATTCTGCTGCTAAAAAAATTGCGGAAGGTAAATGGAAAAATCAACTTGATATTCACCGTAATGATGAATTAGGAGAACTTGCTCAGTCCTTTAACCGCATGGCAACTCAGCTTAAAAGCTCCTTTGAAACCCTAGAAACACAAAACCAAGAACTCAAAAAATTAGACCGCCTCAAAGATGAATTTTTAGCTAACACCTCCCATGAATTACGCACCCCACTTAATGGCATTATTGGTATTGGTGAATTTCTGCTAGAAGGGCCAACTAAAAACCTCAACCCAATCATTACTTCAAACTTAGCCATGGTTGTATCTAGTGCCCGTCGTCTTTCTAATCTAGTTAACGACATTCTTGATTTTTCCAAAATTAGATACAATAAACTAGAATTACAAGTTAAAGCAGTTGATGTTTTTGTGGTTGTAGACACAGTAGTCACCCTAAATCTATTGGTGAGTAAAAAAAATATACAGTTAACAAATGCTATCCCTACAAATTTACCTCTTGTATGTGTTGATGAAAATCGTCTACAACAAATTTTGTATAACTTAATTGGCAATAGTATCAAATTTACTGACTATGGTAAAGTCGAAATCTCCGCTAAAGTAATTACCAAGAATTCTATACATTCTCCTCACCTATCTTCAGTTCCCGAAGACTCCAGTCAAGATCGGCAGCAATTTCAAGAACTAATGATTACAGTTTCTGATACTGGGATCGGTATTCCTAGGGATAAACTAGAAAGCATTTTTGAATCTTTTGAACAAGGAGAAGGCTCTACGGCTAGAAAATATGGTGGTACAGGTTTAGGGTTAGCTATTACCAAGCAATTAGTTGAACTCCATGGCGGTCGAATTTGGGTAGACTCAGAAGTTGGTGTAGGTTCTAGTTTTAGTTTTACCCTACCCACTTCTGAAAAACCTGTAGCCGATACTCCTAATGTTCCTATTTCCAAAGTTAACAACAATATTAGTTATCCCATTGAAGAAGTAGAAACATCTGTAGACATCCAACCTAATGAAAATTATCTAGCGAACAATAATTTCCACATTTTAGTTGTTGATGATGAACCGATAAATATTCAAGTTTTAACTAATCATTTAAAAGCAAATAACTATCAAGTTACTCCAGCATTAGATGGAAAAGAAGCTTTAGCTGCTTTGGAAAAGCATAAGAATTTTGACATGATTTTGCTAGACGTAATGATGCCAAATTTGACTGGTTATGAAGTCTGCGCTAAAATCAGAGAAAAATACCCAGCTCAATCTTTGCCAATCTTAATGTTAACTGCTAAAAATCAAGTTGCCGATCTAGTTATGGGTTTTCAATTTGGTGCTAATGATTATTTGAGTAAACCTTTTGCTAAAGATGAATTATTAACTAGGGTAAAAACCCATATTCAATTATCAAAAATTACTAATGCCTACGGACGTTTTGTTCCCCATGAATATGTTAAGTTACTCTCAAAAGAAAATATTCTTGATGTTAAACTAGGAGACCGAGTTAGTAAAAAAATGGCAATTTTCTTTTCTGATATTCGGTCTTTTACAACTATATCGGAGCATATGACTTCTCAAGAAACTTTTGCTTATGTTAATGGTTATTTACAACAAGTTTGTCCAGAAATTCGCGCTCGCAATGGTTTAATTATTAAGTTTATGGGAGATGGCATTATGGCAGTTTTCCCGGATGGTACTGATGATGCAGTTAAAACTGCAATTGCTCAAATCAAGAAATTACAACAATATAATCAGACTCTAAAAGCAGCAGATTTTCCCCCAATTAAAATTGGTATAGGTATTCATTGGGGTAACATGATGGTAGGTATAGTTGGAGAGGAAGGTCGGATGTCAGGAGATGCACTTTCTGATAATGTGAATTTGACCGCTCGTTTAGAAGGTTTGACTAAGTTTTATGGTGTTTCTTTATTAATTTCTGAATCAGCTTTTAAGTGTTTAAAAAATCCGCAAAAATATCAAATTCGGTTTTTAGACCGGGCATCTGTTAAGGGTAGAAATGAACCTATTAATGTTTATGAAGTGTTGGATGGTGAAGTTGATTCAGTGCGAGAATTAAAATTAAAAACTCAGGCAGATTTTGCATTAGGTTTGGAATCTTATCGTTTAGGAGATTTAGTTTCTGCTAAAGATTATTTTGAGAAAGTATTAGCAGTTAATTATTCAGATAAAACAGCTCAACTTTATTTAGAAAGAATTGATAAGTTAATGGTAACTGGTGTGCCTAAAAATTGGAAAGGGGTTTGGGCATTTACTCAGAAGTAATATGATTTCCGGTTGAATTACACTAAGGCAGAAGGCAGAAGGCAGGAGGCAGAAGGAAAGAAAAGGTTAGAAGGCAGAAAGTTTTTTATCACTAATTCTCCGGACATGACATGATATTACTATCAAGTAACATTATTGCTCTCTATTGGGAAGTGGGCGATCTTGACGAACTTCTTGTTCCCAGGTTTTCGGTTCTACATCAGCAAAAGCTTTAATTTCAGCTAATTTTTCTAGTGCTTTTACCATTTGCTCACCACGAGATTTTTGATTTTACTCTGGTTTCTTTTCTAAGAAAGTAACGTAGACTTCCTGGGGGCGATGTAGCTGACGCTAGGCTTCACCAACGCTCAATTCAGGAGCATCTTCCTTTCCATTCTAAATAGTTTCCTGTTAATACAGTGTTATAGGTGCGTAACATAGATATTATTCTTAATTATTAAAATCAATTCCACCATACAATACTTTCTGAAAAAGTCCAAATATTATTCTCTTCCTCTTAAGCACCTAAACAGAGTTCTTTACCTATTCCAATTCTATGTAATATTTACAAGACACTAAATTCAGCTTGACTAAGTTTGTAATTAATTTTGTCTACCTGCTTATCACTTTTTGATTTTTCTTGCTATGGTAAACTAAAAATTATCTAATATAAAAATATTATAATTTATCTAATATCTAAAAACTCCAACGTTGTACTTATGAGTGAACCTTTAGTTACTACTACTGAACCTTTAGTTACTACCACACAAGCTGCTTTTTTACTCAATCTCTCTACTGGTCGATTGCGGGAGCTACTGAATCAAGGTCGTGTTAGAGATGCTCGTAAAGTCGGAAGACTTTGGATGATTCCCCTTAATTCTAGGGGAATGCCAGAAATTAAACCAGGTCGTCGTGGTCCGGAAGGTACTTGGAACAAGAATCGACGCTCCGGCAATACTTTTGTTCATGTTCTACGAAAGACTATTGACTATAACCGAGACAATGGAACTTCTTATCCAGCAGTTGCGGTGAAAGTGGGAGATAAAAAGGATTATTGCCACGCCCTGAAAATTGACGGACCTTGCCAAATCGTTTATCAACCCCATCAACCCAATAAAAGTCAAGCCGGAGGAGCGCGTCTGTGGATTGAAGTAGAACCACAACATATAGTAGAGCGAGTATATTTCAGTGATGGAGATTATGGTCCGCCACCAGAGGTGAGTGAGCAGAGAGCAAAAGTTAAAAATAAAAATTCAAAACAAAAAAATTCAAAAATCAAAGGAAAAAAGAAATAACAGATTTATAGAGCAGCAGTTTAGTTGATAAGCAGTGGATGTCTTCTGTTCTATTTTTTGGTGTGTCTAAACAAATCGAATTATCTTGCGTCACTAATTCTAGGCATATTCAATAATGGAAAGACTCAACGGATTCTCATTAGGATGCGCTTCAAACCATAAAGCTTCACTCACAAAAATCTATTCCTCCATCCCATTCAATATATCTACCATCCTCCCCTAATTTTACTTGTGAAAAAAAATTTGGATCGGATAAAGGGGCAAAAACTCCACCTTGGTTAATAATAGGTTGAAAATCTACAATAATCTAACTACCATCAGAATAAATAAAACGCAGTTTGTTTAGATTCAGCAGTTAAGTTGGTAATAATATAAGGCATAATTAACTGCTATTTTAAGAATTAAAAGTATAGTACTATAGCAGTAGAAGTATAGTCATAAACATAAGTCTGAAGTCAGAAGTAATCTCTGATAAATTTCAGCATTTAGGGATTTCCTAATCTTTGCTTCGACTGCTATAAATAGGACAATAAACCTCCTACAATTTTAATCAGAAGTTAAATCGCGCAACTTACTCTGCCGTAATTTGGCTAGTAAAGAGGAAGGGTCAATTCCTGCATCTTGATAAGCCTGAATAGCACGTTTACGCCACTCAAGATTCTCTTCTCCTGGAAAGCTACGCCTTAATTCTCTAACTGTAGATATTGCATTAGTTGCCCACTTCTTGAAGTCTTCTAAATTCCAGTAACATACGTCTTCTGTATAAGGTTTAGCATCAGGTTCTATTTTTGTACAACGTGTAATGAGAACTGGAATAATATCTGCGGATTGAGATAAAGAGGTATCTTTATTTTCTCTAATCCATTTTGGGTGGGATGCTGCCTCTCTAACTTTGACAGACCCAAGGGTAGTTTCTGTATTGCCTTCTGAGTGGTCTTCAAATACTATGCACAAGTCATCTCCAGCAATCCACCAAGGATCTGGAGTACTATGAGTTGTGGAGTTACCTGAGTCATAACCCAATAGTTTTCCTAATCTTTCATGGCCGTCCTCAAATTTTTTACTTAGCTTGTTACGCTCCTCATCTGTCAGATTTTGCCGATCTGTTATTGGTGGATTTAGATTATCAAGAATTGTCTTTAGCTCTTTCTCAAATTTTGTACTATTCCCTATACCTAATTTGATGAGTCGCTGCTCTAAACCTTCTATTATTTTGCTAAGTCTTGTGTCATCTTGAGAGGATACATCATTTTCTAGTAGCTTTTGAGAAAGTCGTGAAAACCATGTAACCTCTGGAGCAACATTAGCAGCACGTTTAAAATAATGTCTTGCCTTACTTTCCATAGAGGTAATACCATCTTTTGCCCCCATCCATGCAGCACTACCTGCAAGATAATACCAAAAAGCTATATAACCTCGAACATCTTTATCATTTGCCTGATTAAGACGACTGAAAACACTTTCACATTTAGCCATAGCTTCTTCAAAGTTACGATACCAAATACAATATTGGTATTTAATCTCATCAGAAACACTTTCTTTCAAGTTTTCCATTGCAGGTAGTTTAGCTTGCTGTAATGACTCTCTATAATAAACTATGTCTTCATCAGCTTCATTCCACTCTTGCCCATGTTCTAAAAAAATCTTCAGCCGATCGAGAAAATCATTTTCTTCAACTCTTTTTGATTGTTCAATTCCAAATTTAATTTCTCCCTGTAATTCAGGATGTAAAAACTGCTGTTTGTCAGAATTCAGCAAAAGATTTTCTAACTCCTCTCCTAATATAACTACTGCTGCATAATCAGTGGCAGACCTTGTACAACGTCCAACTGCTTGAACCATTCTGGTTATAATCCGGTCGTTGAAAATTACACCTGCACCCAAACGAGTAACTAAAAATTTTTCTTGAATATTTGTAGCTCGCTGTAAATCTTTAACTATTAGTAACCGACATTCATTTCCTACTAGATCGATTCCATCATATCGATTTGCTACCACTGCAACTGCTTTATCCTCGGAGATAAAATATTGCTTAGAAGTTTCAATTTGTTGAGTTTCAAATATTTGGTATTCTGTTTGTTCTTTAATCGCTTCTTTTATGTAATTTGCTTGGTTATTATCTGGAACAAGTACAAGAGACCGAGGAGTTTCTCGAATCATTTTCATTACTAAATTTATTGAAGATTTTTCATCAAGTGAATTTCCAGGAAACAAGAACAAGCGACGACCAATACCTGTTTATCCCAACCTTCTGGTACTGGTAAACGAAGAATATTTTCCATACCGAAAAGACGCTCTATTTCTCCTCCTTCTCCTAAAGTTGCAGACATATATAAACGTTGTTTTGCTTGTGAGAATGGTTTATGAGTTTGAGTAGGTGGTATTACAGGTCTAATTAATATAGTGTTAAAACTCAAATATATATGACAGGCAAAAAGATGACCTCTTAGTACAGACCAAGGATATTTTATATTAGAATCACAACTCTCATCAGAAGTATATCTATCTATTAGTTCAATTAACTCTAGTATTTTTTCATATAAATATGATGTAGGGATTTTTTCAACCCAGTTTTTATCTGATACATCCGGAGACTCGTTAAAAAATCTTGAATAGTCTGATTCTGAGATAATTGATTTTAAAAATGATATAATATTCTTGAAAAGTGAGTCATGTTTTTGTCGTTCTATTAATACAGACCAATACTTAGCGACGTAGTTTTCGGCAGCATGAGCATCATCAAGTATGATGATATTTACATCCTTAAAGAACGAGTTAGTGTTAAATAGACCACTATATGTAGTAACAGCTAAAGTTTCTCTATCCCGATATTCTGCCTTGATACTAGGCAAATATTCGCTTTGTTTTCCAGTAAAAGCATTAGCATTGATTCCATACTCATTAATAGACTGTTCAACTACTTGGTTAACTAATTGACGAGTAGGGCAAAGATAGACTACTTTTTCCCTAAACTTCCGTCTTCGCCATTCCCCAATTAATAATCCAACTAGAGTTTTACCACTGCCAGTAGGAAGTTGCAAAGCTACATCAGATTTATCCAAAGCAAGCTTTTGATATTCTCGTAATATGTCTGCTTGATGAGAAATAAGACCTTCTTTTTTACGATTTCTCAAGTCGCGAAAAAGTGCTTCAGGAGTTTCAGGTATTATAGTTGAGTGTCGAATTTTTTTGAATCCCATATTTATCTTAATTTGTGAAAATATACTACTTTTATTATACTACTTCAATTTCAAAATAAAGGGCGGGAATTAACCCACCCTAAAATCATCTACCTAGCACTACTTCCCAACACTAACTGGCATCCCCAAAATCTCCTCAATTTTCGGCATCTCTTCCAAAGGAATCACTCGCCCTTCATCCTCAAAACCAGCAATTTGATCGAAATTCAAATACCGATACAAATCAGCGGCAAACGGATCGACCTTCTCTTTCATAATCTCCAAATACTCATCCACACTTGGTATCCGTCCTAACAACGCACATACCGCCGCCAACTCAGCAGAACCCAAATACACACGCGCACCTTTACCCATGCGATTATTAAAATTCCGTGTCGAAGTCGAGAACACAGTCACGCCATCTTCAACCCTTGCCTGATTTCCCATACACAAAGAACATCCAGGCATTTCCGTCCGCGCACCAGCCGCAGCAAAGACGCCATACATTCCTTCCTCGCGCAACTGTTTCTCATCCATGCGAGTTGGCGGACAAATCCACAATACACCTTTGACTCGCCCTGCTCCTTCCAATACTTTGGCAGCAGCGCGATAGTGACCGATATTTGTCATGCAGGAACCGATAAACACTTCATCAATTTTATCCCCTGCACATTCCGACATCAATTTAATATTATCCGGATCGTTGGGTGCCGCCACAATAGGTTCCTTGATTTCGTTCAAATCTACCTCAATAATTTCCGCATACTCCGCATCTGCATCCCCAGACATTAATTCTGGATTTGCCAACCATTGTTCCATCTTGGCAACCCGACGCATAATAGTCCGCGCATCTGGATAACCCCGCGCTACCATATTTTTCAACAACGTAATATTAGAACGCAGATACTCAGAAATTGTCTCCGTACCCAACTTAATTGTGGAACCTGCACAAGAACGTTCCGCCGTCGCATCTGTCAATTCAAATGCCTGCTCTACCTTCAAGTCTGGCAAACCTTCCATTTCCATAATTCGCCCGGAGAACACATTTTTTTTATTCTCCAGCGCTACAGTTAATAACCCTTTTTGAATCGCCACATAGGGAATAGCATTCACAATATCCCGCAATGTTACCCCCGGTTGTAATTTACCCTTAAACCGAACCAAAACAGATTCTGGCATATCCAATGGCATCAACCCCAAAGCTGCTGCAAATGCTACCAAACCAGAACCCGCTGGAAACGAAATTCCCAGAGGAAAACGGGTATGAGAATCACCCCCAGTTCCCACTGTATCAGGTAACAACATCCGGTTTAACCAAGAGTGAATAATTCCATCTCCCGGACGCAACGCCACCCCACCACGAGCAGAAAAGAAATCTGGTAACTGTTTGTGAGTCTTAATATCAACTGGTTTGGGATAAGCAGCAGTATGACAAAAACTCTGCATTACTAAGTCAGCACTAAAACCAAGGCAAGCGAGTTCTTTCATTTCATCCCTGGTCATAGGTCCGGTGGTATCTTGAGAACCTACCGTTGTCATCAATGGTTCGCAAGCTGTTCCCGGACGAACCCCTGCTAAACCGCAAGCTTTACCGACCATTTTCTGTGCCAATGTGAAACCTTTACCAGTGTCTGCTGGTACTTGGGGACGGGTAAATACAGTGCTGGTTTCTAATCCTAGAGCATTACGGGTTTTGTCGGTGAGGGTACGCCCAATTAATAGAGGAATGCGCCCCCCTGCTCGTACCTCATCAAGCATAGTTTCTGGTTTCAGGGTAAAGGTAGAAATTATTTCTCCTGCTTCGTTGGTAATTTCTCCTTTGTAGGGATGAATAGTTATTACCATTCCTGTTTCCATTTTTGTGACATCACATTCGATAGGTAATGCGCCAGAGTCTTCCGCAGTGTTGAAGAAAATCGGAGCAATTTTACCACCCAAAATATAACCACCAGAACGTTTATTCGGAATGAAAGGAATATCTTCCCCAATGTGCCACAACATCGAGTTACAGGCAGACTTCCGGGATGAACCTGTCCCAACAACATCGCCAACATAAGTGACTGGATGACCTTTTTGTTTTAATTCGGCAATAGTTTTCAACCCTTCTGGCATTTTCGACTCCAGCATGGCTAATGCGTGAAGTGGAATGTCGGGGCGAGTAGTGGCGTGGGGAGCAGGTGAGAGGTCGTCAGTATTGGTTTCCCCAGGAACTTTGAAGACAGTGACTGTTATTGTTTCTGGAAGTTCGGGGCGAGTAGTAAACCATTCTGCTGCTGCCCAAGAATCTACTACTTGTTTGGCGTAGGGGTTAGTTTCTGCCAATTCTATAACGTCGTTAAAAGCGTCATATACTAACAGAATTTTACTTAAAGCTTTAGCTGCTGTATTTGCTAGTTCAGAATTTTCTGATTTGAGCAGCTCTATCAATGATTGAACGTTGTATCCACCAACCATTGTTCCTAACAGTTCCACTGCATAAGTAGGAGAAATTAGGGAACTGGTAATTTCTCCTTTAGCAATACCTGTGAGAAACCCTGCTTTGACATAAGCTGCTTCATCTACTCCTGGTGGTACGCGATCGCGCAATAATCCCATTAACTTTTCTTCTATTCCGTTTGGTGGGTTTTTCAGGAGTTCACATAGTTCAGATGTTTGCCCCGCATCTAGTGGTAGGGCTGGGATACCCAGGGTTGCTCGTTGTTGTACATGATTCTCATAGTTTTCTAACATTGTTCAGGTGTCCTCCAAGTTTATATTACTAATTCTACAGTTTAGCAATTTATGCTTAGGGCATTTTGACGCAATACTCTTACCCATATAGAGAGTTAGATTCACTAAAAAAACAGTGGATTTCAATACTTATAGTTTCTTAAACTTGACATCCTCCCGACGCTGCTATATGCGAGACAGCAAGGGATTCCATTACATCACTGATAGGAGCTTTCTGCTGCCTCTTGCAGAGGAACTGCGCTTTTTCTTTAGGTCATGCTCCGCAAACATGTCGCGCAGCGAAACATAGCACTTGCCTTCCGAGACTTGCTCTCTTTAGGTCTTACAGTTGCTCCACAGTACGTCGCCCTACCGACGGCTCCCCTAGATACTGCTAGCCCATCCGCAAAATATTTATACTTGTGTTGATGTCGCGGTCATGGTGAATGCCACATTCTGGACAATCCCACTCTCTAATACCAAGCGTGATAAGTGTTTGCTACAAATAGCTAGGGTATTTCTTAGGAGGTCGAATAACGACTGTCGATCTGCTAGTGTGCCCTTATCAAACAGGATGGGGTCGCGCAACCCCTTCTTGATTGGCGAAATGTTTTTGCAGGGTTGCTCACCCATCCCCGTTACAAAAACAACTTCCGACTTCTGACTTCTGACTTCGTTATTGTGGCAGACAATAGACGGGAAGTAAATTTTATCTAAACGTTGGTCTTTGACCCGCGCTCTCCCGTAGGGGAGCGTCGTATGGGAAAACCAATCAATAAAAGCGGTTCTTACAATAGTATGCTATCCTAAATAAATTAGGCTGCTGGGCTAGCAGCCTTAATTTTATTTGAAATTACTATAGCACACTATTGAGAAACCCTCCTGCATTTCAAAGGGGGAATTGAGAACACGAGTCTTCAAGCAATGTTAAGATAAAATTTACATTATGCAGAAATACTTTACAATATAATTATGTGACCCAGGTACTAATTTGATGTTAAAAGTTTATAAATTTAACTTTTATGATTAGGGATCGTTGTCTAGAATAAATCATATAAAAAGTTTCCATTCATTAAAATCAATAAAAAAATACAAAAAAAACATCAAACAAAATATCAAATATAACACAGGAACACAAAAAAATATATAGCTTAAATAAGCAATGAAAAAAATGAAACAAGACGCTGAAAAGCTATGGGAAACTATTGCTAAACTAATGCCAGTAGCAATAGTAATTAGCCGTAAAGTTGATGGTGTAATTCTCTTCAGTAACGAATTATTTAGACTTAAATTTGGTATTCCTAACCACAAATCAATCGGTCTTCCAACATCTAATTTTTATTCTAATCCTCAACAATATGAATTATTGCTCGTAAATCTACATCAAGAAGGTCTGGTACGCGGTCGCGCAGCGGAACGGATGTTCTATCGCGAAGTGCTTATGAAAAAAGCAGATGGTGCAGATTTTTGGGCCAATATATCAATGTGTTCTCTACAATTCAATGGGCAAACTGCTATACTCTCAATATTTTCAGATATTTCAGAAGACAAACTTACTCAAAAATCACTGCAAAGACAAGCTTTAACTTTTGAAAATCTCTATGACGGGGTGATTCTGACAGATATAGAAGGTCGCATCATTGACTGGAACCCAGCAGCAACTAGAATGTTTGGATACAGTAAAACTGAGGTATTGGGCAAGACTCCAGCCATTTTACACCAACCAGAAGTATCTTCTACATTAACATCAGAAATAATTGAGGGGATGAAGGCCAATGGTCGGTGGGTAGGACAAATTAACTTTATTCGCAAAGATGCTAGTGAGGGTCTATGTGAAACAACGGTTGTACCGATGTTAGATAAATCTCATCAAATTGTTGGAACTATAGGAGTTAACCGAGATATCACTGAAGAAAAACGAGCGCAAGAGAATGAAAATATACTATTAGAGTCGCTCAAATATCGTGAACGTCTACAAGCAGCAGTCGCAATAATAGGACAAAAGGCACTGCAAACATCAAATATTTATAAACTAATCGATACAGCAGTTGCCATAGTTGCCAAAAATTTAAATGTAGAATTTAGCAAAGTGTTAGAGTTGTTGCCTGGTAATTATGCCTTTCTTCTTTATGCGGCCGTAGGTTGGGAAAAGAATTTAGTAGGTAAAGCTACAGTTAGTGCAGGGGAAAAATCCCAAGCAGGTTACACTTTGTTGGCAAATCAGCCAGTCATTGTCAAAGATTTCCTAGTGGAAACTCGCTTTCCTGGTTCACCCTTGCTACATAACCACCGAATAGTTAGTGGTGCAACTGTAATAATACCTAATTTAGAAATCAAAGAATCTCAAAATAGTAATTCCCATAACTCTCAAAAAGCTTGGGGTGTTTTGGGAGTTCATACTAGAAAGTATCGAGAGTTTACCCAAGATGATATTTATTTTCTCCAAGCGATCGCTAATATTCTAGCCACTGCTATTGAACGTCATGCTAAGGAGAAACGCTTGCAAGTATTGAAGCGGGCTATTGATAGTAGTAATAACGGCATCGTCATTACCGATCCTACTCAGCCAGATAATCCCATGATTTATGTTAATCCTAGTTTCGAGCGCATCACAGGTTATCAGGCTGGGGAGGTGATGGGGAAAAATTGTCGATTTTTACAAGGAAAATACAGAAATCAGCCAGCAATTTCTCAGCTCAAAAAAGCCATTTTACATGGTCAAGAATGTCATGTTATTTTACAAAATGTGCGGAAAGATGGCACAGATTTCTGGAATGAACTATTCATTGCACCAGTTTATAATTCTTATAACCATTTAACAAATTTTATTGGTATTATTACAGATATAACAGAAAGATTCCATTGGGAAGCACAATTATTTATCAAAACTCAAGCCTTAGAAAAATTCAGTTCTAGTTTAAAGGAATTGCATAGAATTGCTACCTGTAATCATAATAATATAGAAGAGCTTTTTGCTGATTATCTCCAAGCAGGTTGTAAAATTTTTGGTACAGAAACTGGAGTAATTGGAGAAGTAAAAGGAGGATTATTTGCGATCAAATCTGTAGAGTCAAAAATCGATTATTTTACACAAGGCAAAGAATTTAATTTAGGCGATATTTTATGTCAGAAAGTAGTTGCAAAACAAAGAACAATTTTTAGCAATGAATTAGAAGAATCAGAAGCTAAAGGTAGGCCGATAAAATTATATATTGCTACTCCAATATTTGTAAAAAATCAAATTTATGGTACTTTATCCTTCTCATCTCTCCAAGCCAGAAAAAAAGAATTTGAGTTTCACGAACAAGAAATTATTGAATTAATGGCTGAAGTTATAGGGAAATTTATTGCAAGTAATCAAGCTGAGGAAGCACTTAGAGAAAGTGAGGAACGTTACCGTCGTTTGGTAGAAAATTCACCAGAAGCGATCGCCGTAAATTATATGGAAAAGTTTGTCTATATAAATTCTGCTGGAGCTAAATTACTAGGAGCAAATTCCCCAGAGGAAATTATCGGTCAATCTCTCTGGAAATTCATTCCTCCAGACTATATAGAAATAGAAAAACAGCGACTACAACAAGTTCAACAACAAGGAAAACAAACACATTTACAAGAAGAAAAGTTGATTAGATTAGATGGAGAAGTCATAGATGTGGAAATAGTTGGAATACCTTATACTTATGATGGCAAGGCAGCAACCCAGATAATTATTAGAGATATCACCGAACGCAAACAAGCGCAAGAAAAACTGCTCCATGATGCTCTTCACGATGCACTGACAGGTTTACCAAACCGTACCTTGTTTTTTGACAGACTAAGAATAGCATTGCGTCGGTCTAGAGAACACCCAGATTATCAGTTTGCTGTTCTCTTTCTAGATTTAGATCGGTTTAAAGTAATTAATGACAGTTTGGGACATACTATAGGAGATCAACTATTAGTAGCGATCGGCAAGCGACTACAGAAATGTATCAAAGCTTCAGATACTCTGGCGAGATTAGGAGGAGATGAATTCACGATCTTACTAGAGTATCCACCAGATATTAACTATGGGACCAGAGTAGCTGTGAAAATTAATCAAGCACTGGCAAAACCTGTATATATTGAAGGGAATGAAGTCTTTACTACAGCAAGTATTGGCATTGTTGGCAGTCGTGGAAATTTTGCCGATAGTGCCAATGGAAATCAGCTTGATATTTGTCCTATTTACAACAACCCGGAAGACTTACTGCGAGATGCGGACATTGCTATGTATCGGGCTAAAGCTTTGGGTAAAGCAAGGTATGAAGTGTTTAATTTGATAATGCACAGCCAAGCTATATCCTTATTAGACCTGGAAAACGATCTGCGACGGGCCATAGAAATGATTAAACAAAATCCAGCTCATTCTCAATTTCGCTTAAATTACCAATCAATTATCTCTCTATTTACAGGCCAAATTACTGGTTTTGAAGCTTTGGTACGCTGGCATCATCCCACTAAAGGCTTGATTTCTCCAGCTAAGTTTATCCCCATAGCAGAAGAAACAGGTTTAATTATTCCTCTAGGAATGTGGATATTGCGAGCTGCTTGTCATCAATTAACTATTTGGCAGCAAAAATTTAACTGTCAATATACACAGTACAATGGAAAATTGGCAACAAATAAGACTCAAGAAATGTTTCTGCTCTCTGACTATTTACCTCAAAAACAAAATGGCAATGGTAAATGTTCTTCTACTTGCTCTGTATATAATTCTAGCTGTCAATTTCCTACCTCCAATTTGACCATAAGTGTCAATCTTTCTAGTAAGCAGCTTTCACAACCCAATTTAGCAGAAGAAATTGAGGAAATTTTACAACAAACAAATTGTCAGCCTCATTCTTTGAAGCTAGAAATCACTGAAACTGTAATTATGGAAAATGTCAGTTTAGCTACTCAAATGTTGAATAAACTGAAAAATCAAAATATTAAATTATCAATAGATGATTTTGGTACAGGTTATTCATCATTAAGTTATCTACATCAGTTTCCTATTAATACTCTGAAAATTGACCGTTCTTTTGTCAGTAGATTAGACTCGGATACAAGTGGTCAAGGGTTAAAAATTGTCAGTGCAATTATTGCATTAGCTCATAATTTAGGTTTAGAAGTAATTGCTGAAGGAATAGAAAACCAAGATCAAGTACAAAAACTTAAGCAATTTCAGTGTGATAAAGGACAAGGATATTGGTTTTCAAAACCATTAGAAAGTCATGACGCAACTGAGCTACTTAGTAATTTTAAATATCAAGTTTGATAGCTAATTAGCAGTAAGCTAGAAGTTATCACCTTTATTTTTTTCTTTTATAGTGTCTATCATCAGCACATTTCCCAATATTTGGCTCCAAGTTTCCCTAGTCGGAGCATGGTTAGGAATTATTTTAATCCTTGCCGAAGCACTTAACCGTTTTGCCAAAGTAGACCCAGAGATGTCGCGAAAGGTCGTTCATATTGGCACAGGTAATGTAATTCTATTAGCTTGGTGGTTGGAAATTCCAGCCTGGGTAGGTATTACTGCGGGAATTATCTCAGCAGCTATCGCCCTCATTTCCTACCGACTACCTATCCTTCCTAGTGTTAATAGTGTGGGGCGTAAAAGTTTAGGAACATTTTTCTACGCAGTTAGTATTGGTATTCTTATCGGTTGGTTTTGGTCTATCCAACAACCTCAATATGCTGCCCTTGGTATTTTAATTATGGCTTGGGGTGATGGGTTAGCAGCTATTATTGGTCAAAATTTTGGTAAACATCCCTATCAAGTCTGGGGAATGAACAAAAGTTGGGAAGGTTCCCTAGCAATGTGTTTGGTTAGCTATACTATTTGTTGTTTAATTTTATTGGCCGTGCAAGGCAATATTTGGCAAACTTGGGTAGTTGCTATTCCAGTGGCGTTTGCTGCTACTTTATTAGAGACCTTATCAAAAGTTGGTCTGGATAATTTGACTGTACCATTGGGTAGTGCTGCTCTTTGCTTTGTTCTCAATCAATTTTTTTGAGATTATCTTTTCCCTGATAGTTTTAAATCCGGTAGTATCGGTATAAATAAAGTATATTATTCTGGGTTTGTATTAGACCTCTCCAGAAAAGAGGGAGTAGGGAGTAGGGGCGATTCGCGAATCGCCCGTACAGGAGTAGGGGGAAAGAATTAATGATTTATGGACGATAATTGATTTGATTTTTAATTATCACCAGATGTCTATTAGATCCCCTACCATACTGACATTTGTCTCCCATAAACCCGGTTTCTGATAATACTCCAAAGCAAGCGGACATGATATTACCCCATCTTTGCTGAGAGATGGGGTTTTAAACTGTTAACTATTTATTAGTTTTCTTGGTATTAAGCACAAAAACTTAATTGTTCCTCTGAAAGACGTACGTCTGTTCTACTAAACTTACCCAAAACCCAAAACATATTTTGAGCTTTGGAGCTAGCTTCCTGCTTTGCTGACGCAACGCTGCGCGTTTTCCGACGCAACGCTGCGCAAACATCTCCCATAGCGAAACCTGCGAGAATTACTGACCGCACTCTGTAACCTTTTACTTTCCACAAGCTTGAAATAGATCGGCAGGAACTTCATCTACTGATACACATACTTTTTCTTGCTTCATAGCAGCGTTAAAGTCTCTGTCAGCTTCAAATCCTTACTAAGCCAGATAAGTTACCCTGTCGGACTTGTCTGCCTCCTCCGGGGGAGCTGCGCTTTTTATGTCGCGCAGCGAAACAGAAACGGACGTTAAACTTTTATTTCATCCGGCTCCTCTCCTAACTGCTTGAGACTCATTGAGGTCGTCACTGAAAAAGCATAGTGCGCAAGGCAATTAATAGGGCGTTGCATATTTGCGGGATGAATTATAGTTTTATAGGAATAGGAAGTATTAGGAAGTATAAAGATGGGATTTACCTTTTGTGCAAAGATTCATCCCTTGATTCAGCAACGCCGCGTAGTTAAGATTACTCTGAATCTTCCAAATTACTCCGAGCTAACGACTAATCTGCCCAAATAGGTCCTTGATAAGGGTCTCCTTCAAAAGGTTGTACACCAATCACTGGATACATATCATCACTAGGACCAAAAATGCGACGAATAGCTTCTGAGATATAAACAACAGCCTCTTCTATAGATTTGAAAATATTCATAATTCTACCTCTTTATTTGTTGTTCAAACTTTTTTCCTTTTCATTTTTACTCTAGCTTGTTCTTACCTAACTTGACTGTAGTTGTAATATTTGTTTGAAGCTCGTATTATTTCGTAATTATTCTCTAGAGGGATCAAGGTAAAATGTGAATATTTTAGGGTTTATTTTTACAAAAATTTACTTTAAAACTGTATTTTGGCTGAATTTATCTTTCTTTCAACCTAGATTAAAACTCACGAAATTACCCATCTTATCTTTAACTTGTAGTATAGCACATTTACTCAATAAAATCATGTTTGGATAATCAGTTATAAACAAAATATTTTTGTAGAGACTTTCCATGGAATATTCCTACTTTACCGAATAATTAAGGTTTAAAGCCTCTCCTTGAAAGGAGAAATAAGCGCTCGAGGGATGGCGAGGTCTCCGTTCCCTCCGGGACGCTATCCTACGGAATGCTCCGCAAACGCGTTTCATGTCGCGCAGCGAAACGCTAGCCTCCAATCGACCAAGAGAGCGGTCGTTTGCGGAGCATGGAGTAGGATGGGATGGCGAGGTCTCCCGCTCTTTCAGAGCTGCTCGCTGCCTCTTGCTTCCTCCGGAGGAGCTGCGCTAACAGAGGAGCTGCCTCTTGCAGAGGAGCTTTGCTAACGCTAACGCTTTTCATGTCGCGTAGCGAAACGCCATATCCAATCTCCCCTTGATCAGAAAAAATTTTCACGCTCCGCGTCAATCCAATCCGTTTTAGAGAGAGGTAATTATCAATTATTCATTATCAATTATTAATTATTGAACCCTCTGTTCCCTATTACCTATTGCAGCGGTTTTCATATGAATAAACCACAATGAATAGAATCAACCCACGGCATCATCTTGAGTAATTTGAGCGATCGCTCAAATTGCAGTTTTCATGCTTGATAGACCACAGTCTCCTCCAGAAACCCTAAGTATCGTATATTTATTCAGTCATAATTTAAAGAACGAGGGCTTTTATACTGACTCCTAACTCCTGACTCCTAACTCCTGACTCCTAACAATGAGTTTAGTGGTCTACTCAACTGAAAAGGGCTGTATTTGTAACTATTTAACTGAAGGTAAGGATTTAGGTATGAGCGATCGCCTCTAATGATCGCCATTAGTTCTGTCTCTTATTCCAACATCTCATACCTGAATCTTTACAAGTAATTTGATATGAAAAAGCGGCATTGGTGAATCAAGCTATGAAACCTAAATTTTGCTAAATCTAAAATGTTTTTCAGTTAATAGTTAGGCGATCACCATTAAAGTAAAATCATAGCCCAAATCACCAACGCCGAAAAAGCAATTATGAGCTAAGATGCTACCTCAAAGGATGCTATTCTTAAAGACTTATAAATTCAATGGAAAGATCACCACCATATCAGAGATCAAACATGGAAAACTCTAACAAAGAATTTGTTATTATTTCTTGGTGTGGTAGGGCTTGAATTAAAGGGAATTGATAACACAGTAATGATACTAGCTTACATTCTGGTATCAGTAGCTGGATTGTTTAGTTTTTCTGTTTCCTTGCATCATAGATTACAGCAAAAAGAAAAATTTACATAACATACATTAGAAAATATCTTGATATTTTTGGTCTCACACTAAATCAAAAAAACAATACAATATAAACTTAAGCAAACTAAAGTTTATCATAAATTTGTAGGAGCGATAAATACTGGAATCTTTATTGCTATCATACATATAATTATCAATAGAATCCCAATATCTCTGTTTTTATTCCACTTTTTCCGTTAAATTATGTGTTCTTGTTGAGTAAGTAAAAATTACCGATTCATATAAAAGATGCGCTAATAACGCACCTTTTTAATTATTAATTAACTCTTGCTAAATGTTTTTGATTTTTCTCAGATACAATAGGCGCACTTAAAGCTTCATTCAGTTCAGCACAACCTAATTTTTCTTCTAAAATAGCCATAACTTCACGGCCAAAATCATTAGGATTTCTTTGCCAAGCTTCTAGACAAACTTCACCGAAAAACGAACCTAAAGGTTCTGGATTCCATAACAACTTTCTAGCTGTCCAAGGCATTAAACTCATGGGGTCATATCCAGGTTTCAAAATGTCTTTTTCAAAAGCATAATCTTCTAAATGAGTATGAGGTTGTAACCCTATAAAGAAGATAGCAGGTTCTACTTTCTCAGCTCCAAAGATTTTCTCTAGTTCCCGATGATAAGCAATAGTTTGCCGAATCGTTTCATAAGTTTCATCAATTACATTAAAAGAGTAATTAACTGAAACTAAATCATTAAAACCAGCAGCTTTTAAATCTCGACAATTTTCCAATACCACCCGTAAGTTATAACCCATTCGCATTTTTCGGACAAGTTCTTGAGAACCACTGGTAATACCAATCTCAAAATAATTCATCCCAGTTTTTGCCATTAACTCGCACAACTGGGGAGTAAGATTATCAGCGCGAATATATGCTGCCCAGTAAATATCATCCATCCCTGCATCAAGGATTTTTTGTAATAACTCTACAGCATCATCAATATACTTCCGAGCAGGAATAAACTGAGCATCAGTAAACCAGAAATTACGAATACCACGAGCATATAGTTGCTTCATTTCTGCAACTACTTCATCAGCAGGGTTGATGCGGACTTGTTTACCCTCAATAACTGTATAAACGCAGTAACAACAGTTATGGGGGCAACCGCGTTTTGTTTGTACCCCGATGTAGAAGTCTTGGTCTTGGAGGTAATATACAAATTCTGGCCAGATGCTATTGATATAGTCGTAGTCACAGGCAGTTTTCTCAATAGGAGCTGGTTTTTCATGAATCAAGCGATCGCGTGGTGATGTTTCCCCTACCACATAGCATCGTTGATCCCTAAAATCTTCTCCTAGAATTAGTCTTTCTAATAAGACCTCTCCTTCCCCGACAGATACAATAGTACCAGTAGGTAAACTACGACCGAGTTGTTCATAAAAGACACTTACTGCTCCACCACCAATTACTGCACGAGTTTCTGGTCGATAAACTTTGGCCCTTTTTAGACCCTGTTTAATTAGTCCTATGTTACGCCAGAGTTCGGTGTAATAGGAAGCAGCTAACCGCAGGCCTCCCACTGCACCCCTCAGTTTAATCAGAGGGTTTTTCGCGTAGTAAAACTCGAAGGCGTTTTGCAGAGGGTTGCCTCCACGACCTCCGACAGGTGCATATATCTGAATATCTCTCCAGGAGAATACTAATAGGTTTGGTCTGAACTTATCGATACAATTATCTAAGGCTGTTCTATAGTCTAGAGGTGGTACGGCCCCCAGATCGAATATCCTTTGTTCTACTTTTGGGAAGAGTTTGTGGACATGATCTGCTAAATAAACAACTCCGATAGGAAAAATGGGATTACATGGGAGACGAACATAAAGAACTTTGTTTTCCATAGTATCTGTGTAATACAACGTTTTGTAAATCCTTTTTTAAGAAATATGACCAATATGTCGGACTTATTTAATTTTAATCTTGAATTTTATTAAAATTTTTATACGCCATCTTAATAAAAGTAAATTAGCTTGTATTCTTAGCTAAAAGCAGTTTTAATTCAAATTGTCTGTATAATTTGATGCTTTAGCACAAATTCAAGAAAAAGTTAAAAATTTGCGATAATATTAATCATGTCTTAAGAAAGCCTTAAGACCTTGTGAAGATTTATATTGACCATGTGATGAGAAACCTAAAACTCGGTATTCAAGATTACAACTGATAGGGATCAGTTGGTGTTAACTTGTTAATATAACTAAATTTGTATAAAGCAAAAACTTTTCAAAGATTAACTATGGCACAAATTCTTGATCCCTTACCATCTAATAGTTCAAATCAAATTCTCTGTTGCTACGTTAATGCCACAAGTCAAATCCAGATAGCTAAAATTAGCAATGTACCCAATTGGTATTTTGAAAGAGTTGTCTTTCCAGGGCAACGCTTAGTATTTGAAGCAGTTATCGGCGCTTGTATGGAGATTCATACAGGTATGATGGCCAGTTCTATTTTATCAGATACAGTACCTTGCGATCGCCTACAAATAAATGAAGGCCCTTATTCTTCAATTACTAAAACTGAACAGTCTGTAGTAAAATCACTTACTTTACCTCAAAGACGAAAGTCTCCTTCAAAGCCAACAGCAGTTTTGAGCGCAGTAGATTAATTAATTGAGACCCAAGGGAGTAAAATTAAAACTCTGAGGATAAATCAACTTAATTATAATCATCATTTATTTCTTCTATAAGAAAAAAAATTGATGTTCTGAGTAATTAATACTCCCAAAAAATGTAGTCATTTTTGTATTTTGTATTCAAAAGAAAGTTAGAGAGGAAATGAGTGGCGACTCATTTCCTCTGTATTTGCTACAAAATTTTTGGAGACAATATTAAATTCAATTCATCAATTCAGTTTTGACTCGATCTCTAAATTTTTAATTTGTCAAAATATTCCGTTCAAATTCGTTCATACTGATTTTAGACTTGTATTTTCTATGATTTCTAAATCATTAAAAAAATAAGCCATTTCAGTTTTATTTCCTTGTTTATCTCTAGCAGATCATGCTTTTGTCAGAAAGAATGCTGTTGAACCACTTTTCATTCCCAAATGTTCCAACCATTTTTGATTAGCTGGATTATCTAAAATCCATTCCATTACTTTATCTAAATATTTTTTCGTTTCTTTACTAAAGTATGTTCTGGAGTTAATTTTTTTCATAACTTCAATATATTCAAAAGTTGTAGAGTTTGGGAAATTATCTGACCAAATTTTTTGAATGTTCAGAGACTGTTTGTAAAATAAGTATTAAGAGAACATGCGAGTGACTAAAATCTA